>NZ_JAFAVV010000642.1 GCF_019242285.1 Bradyrhizobium sp. | reverse complement strand
GATGAACAGCGCGGTGTAGGTCGCCAGCAGCGGCTTGATCACGGGCGCCTGCATGATCAGAGCTCCCGCCTGAGATCGACGACGCGCAGGAAGGCCGCCACCACCACGCCCATCAGCACGGTCAGGATCACGCCGACGACGGCGGCGAAGGCCCATTTCAGGGACCCGACCTGGGTGACGATGATGTTGCCAAGCATGTTCACCTTGCGCCCGGACAGCGCCGACGCGGTGGCGAACTCGCCGAGCACCATCACCGAAACGAAGATCGCCCCGACGATGACGCCGGGCATCGAGAGCGGCAGGATGATGGTGCGGAAGATGCGGAAGAAGCCGGCGCCGAGATCGCGCGCCGCCTCGATCACGTTGGGATCGATGCGGCCGAGCATGAAGGCGATCGGGCCGACCATGAAGACGCAGTAGATCTGCGTCATGCCGATGATCACCGAGAGCTCGGTGAACAGCAGCGCGTCGATCGGCGCCGAGGTGACGTGCAGCGCCTGCAGGATGATGTTGATCGCCCCCTCCTTGCCGAGCATCGGCCGCCAGGCCAGCACGCGGATCAAGAACGAAGTCCAGAACGGGATGACGCAGAGCACCAGCAGCGCGTTCGCGAGCGTCTTGTTGCGGACGAACAGGCCGACGAACAGCGCGGTCGGATAGCCGACCAGGAACGTGGTGCAGAGCACGATCAGCCAGATGCGGATGGTGGTCCAGAGCGCGCCGAGATAGGTGTCGCTGCCGAAGAAGGCCTGCCAGCTCCGCATGGTCAAGACCGGCTCGATCTTGAACGTGGTCTGCGTCCAGAACGAGACGTAGACGATCATGAGGATGGGGACGACGAGGAACAGCGCCATCCACACGACGCCCGGCGCGATCAGCCAGTAGGCCGACCAGGTGCGGCGGCGGCGCGTCGGTGCCGGCACGGCAGCCTCCTCGACCGCGGTGGAGGACAGCACGGTCATGCGCGGCCCCGGTCGCGAAAAGGGCTGTCAGCCGAAAACCAGCGCATGGCCCGCCTTCCAGCTCAGGGTGTAATTTGCGTTGACGGCGAGGTCCTGCACCGTGCGATGGCTGAGATGGTTCTCCACCTCGACGATCGACCCGCCGGGCACCTCGAAGAAGTACATCATCGCGGCGCCGGTATATTCGCTCGCGAGAAAGCGGCCGCTGATGCTGACCTCGTCGGCATCCGGCTCGGCATCCGCACCATGGATCAGGATCATGTCCTGGCGGATGGCGTAGGCCGGCTCGGCGCTGCTATGGACCGCCGACGCGATCCTGAAGCGGTGGTCGCCGGCGGTGAACAAATCCGCGTCGATGTGGCCTCCGAACAGATTATAGCAGTTCAGCGACTTCGCGACACTCGGCGTCGCGGGACGGTTGAACACGTCGTCGGGTGACGAGAACTGTGCGATCCGGCCGCGATCGAGCACGATCACGCGGTCGCCCATCGCGAGCGCCTCCGCCTCGCTGCCGGTGACGTGCAGGAAGGTAACGCCGAGCCGCTCGCGGATGCGCCGCAGCTCGTCGCGCATGCGCGTGCGCAGATTGGCATCGAGCGCGCCGAGCGGCTCGTCGAGCAGCACGAGCTTCGGCTCCGTCACCAGCGTGCGGGCCAGCGCCACGCGCTGGCGCTGGCCGCCGGAGATCTGGGCGACGCCGCGCCCCTCGAGACCGGAAAGGCCCGTGAGCTCGACCATTTTGCGCACACGATCCCGCACCTCGCCCTGCGCCAGCGGCGCACCGCTCGCGCGATTCTTCAGGCCGAAGGCGATGTTCTCGTAGACAGACAGATGCGGAAACAGCGCGAAATTCTGAAAGACGAAACCGATGCCGCGCTCATAGGCCGGCACGCCGATCATCGGCCGCCCGGCAAAGCTGATCGCGCCGGCATCCGGATCCTCGAAGCCTGCGATCAGCCGCAGCAGCGTGGTCTTGCCCGAGCCGCTCGCGCCGAGCAGCGAGACGTAACCGTCATCCGGAATCGAAAGGCTGATGCCGTCCAGCGCGGCGACGTCGCCGTAACGCTTGCTCAACCCGACGATCTGCAGGACTCCGCTACCCACTGACGCACCCGCCATCTCACCCTGGCCAAGCTTAGATAATTGGCTTTTGTGTTCAAGGTCAATCTCTATGCACGATGATGAAAAGATTTGCGGCACTGCACCAGGAAGCCGTTCCCTTGATACCATCGGTCGTCGCGCCAAAGCATGCAGAGGAAGATGCGGAAATGCTCGCAAATATTGAGAAAGTCAGCGATCGGATGAGCGCATGGGCGCGTCACCGACCACCCATCGGCGCTTCGGCGTCACCCTTGCAGGGCCTGGGAAAATCGCCGATATAGTCATTTATGTATACAAAAGCCGTTATTGCCTTGACCGGCATCGTCCGTCGGCTCCCGCGCTCAACCGGCGCAGGTGCGCGATGAAGCGGCCCGCCAGCACCGGACCGGCATCGCGGCGCTACGAGATGGTCGAGGAAGTGCTGCGCGCCAACATTCTCGGCGGCCACATTCCGCGCGGCCTCGTGCTGCTCGAAGGCCCGATCGCATCGCTGATGCAGACCAGCCGCGCCCCGGTGCAGACCGCGCTGCAGCGGCTGGAGGCGCAGGGCCTGGTGCGGCGCTTCGATGGCCGCGGAATGATGGTGGCGCGGCCCGGCGAACGGGTCGAACCGAAGCGGCGCGACCTGCGCGAGATCGGGCTGCACATTCCCAAGACGATCGACGATGCGCTGCAGAGCCGCGCCTCCTGGGAGCGCATCTATGAGACGGTCGAAAGCGACGTCGCGGCCTGCCTGGTGTTCGGCCGCTACCGGCTGATCGAGGCCGAGCTCGCCGCGCATTTCAACGTCAGCCGCACCGTGGTGCGCGACGTGCTGGGCCGGCTCGAGGAGCGCGGCCTGGTCGAGAAGAACCAGAGCTCGCACTGGATCGCGGGGCCGCTGACCGCGCAATCGATCCGCGAGCATTTTGCGCTCCGCCGCATCCTGGAGCCGCAGGCGCTGATGAGCGCCGCGCCGCAGCTCGACCGCACGCGCCTCGCGGAATTGTTCGAGCGCTTCCGGCAGGCCGAGGCCGCCTTCGACAAGGGCGACGACATCGTGGCGCGCGATCTCGAGGCGTTCGAGACGCAGTTGATCGACACCTGCGTGCTGGCGACGCCCAACGACCGGCTGCGCGAGCAGATCCGCCACAACGTGCTGCCGGTGCTGGCGGCCGAGCGAATCCTGCGCCAGCTCGGCCTGCCCGGCGACAAGACCGCGATCGTCGAGCACCGGCTGATCGTCGAGCTGCTGCTGCGCGACGCCGTGCCGGCCGCCGCCGCCATGCTGGAATCGCACCTCGCTGCCGCCGAACGCCGCAGCATCGCCCAGATCAAGATCGTCGCGGTATTGCCGGAGCCGCAGACCATCGCGCCCTACCTGACGCGGTTGGAATGACAGGTCCATGAATTCGACACGACGCGTCCAGCCGGGCGCGGACCACGGTGAGGTAAAAGCCAGCGCCCGCCTTGCAGCGACGCTCCTCCCATGTACAATCGTGCTAACAGGTCCGGCATTCAGCGGTCAGGACCGCAAGGGGGAGGATTTTCATGCGTCGTAACGTCATCGCAGCCCTCGCGCTCATGTTGTGGGGAGCGGGCCTCACCCCGACCGCGGTCGCGCAGCAGCCGGTGAAGCTCGGTGTCCTCAACGACCAGACGGGACTCTATGCGGATCTGACCGGCATGGGCTCGGTCCACGCCGCACGCATGGCGGTTGAGGATTACGGCGGCAAGGTGCTGGGCCGGCCGATCGAAGTCATCTTCGCCGACCACCAGAACAAGCCCGACATCGGCGCCAACATCGCGCGGCAATGGATCGAGACCGAGGGCGTCAACGTCATCCTCGACATTCCCAATTCGGCCGTGGGGCTCGCCGTGCGCGAGGTGACGCGCACACACGACGCCATCGACATCAACACCGGCGCTGCCACCTCGGATCTCTCCGGGAAGGCCTGTTCCCCGCACGGCGTGCACTGGAGCTTCGACACCTACGGCCTTGCGGCGACGATTGGCCAGGCGTTGGTGAAGCAGGGCGGGAACACCTGGTTTTTCATCACCGCCGACTACGCATTCGGACATGCCCTCGAGCGCGACACGTCAGCGTTCGTCACGGCCGCCGGCGGCAAGGTGGTCGGGGCCGTGCGGCATCCGATCAACACCGCCGACTTCTCGTCTTATCTGCTGCAGGCGCAGGCCTCGAAGGCGAAGATCGTCGCTCTCTCGAACGCCGGCGGCGACACCATCAACGCGATCAAACAGGCCGCGGAATTCGGCCTCGGCCGCAGCGACGACCAGCGGGTGGCGGCGCTGCTGCT
>NZ_JAFAVV010000600.1 GCF_019242285.1 Bradyrhizobium sp. | reverse complement strand
CAATTCCGCCATCACCTTGTCGGCGTCGGTGGTGCCCGCGGTCTTCACCGCGTTGAGATAGGTCAGCGTCGCCGAGTAATAGCCGGCCTGGTTCATGGTCGGCTCGCGCTTGACCTTGTCGAAGAAGCGCTTGGCGAAGGCGCGGGTCTTGTCGTTGGCGTCCCAGTACCACGCGGTGGTGAGATAGAGGCCCTGCGCGCTCTTCAGCCCGAGGCCGTGGACGTCGGTGATGAAGGCGAGCAGCGCCGCCGGCTTGATGTTCTGGGAGAGGCCGAATTCGTCGGCGGCCTTCAGCGAGTTGGTGAAGTCGTTGCCGGCATTCGCAAGCCCCAGCACCTGGGCGCCGGAGTTCTGCGCCTGCAGGAGATAGCTCGAGAAGTCCGAGGTCGACAGCGGCACGCGCACCGCGCCGATCACCTTGCCGCCATTGGCGTCCACCACCTTGGTCGCGGCTTCCTGCAACTGCGTGCCGAAGGCGTAGTCGGCGGTGAGGAAGAACCAGCTCTTGCCGCCCTGGCTCACCATGGTCTTGGCGGTGCCGTTGGCGAGCGACGTCGTATCGTAGACGTAGTGCACGGTGTAGGGCGTGCAGTCCTTGCCGGTCAGCGAGGCGCCGGCGGCGCCGATCGCGATGAAGGGAATCTTCTTCTCCTTGGCGACGTTGTTCATCGCGAGGCTGACGCCGGTGTTGGAGCCACCGAGCACCAGGGTGAGCCCGTCGCGGTCGGCCCATTCGCGGAACTTCTGGGCGCCGGCGTCCGGCTTGTTCTGGTGGTCGGAAACCAGGAGCTCGATCTTGTTGCCGAGCACGCTGCCGCCGAAATCCTCGATCGCCATCTTGGCGGCCTCGACGCCGCCCTGGCCGATCACGTCGGCATAGAGGCCGGACATGTCGTCGATGTCGCCGATCACGACCTTGTTGCCGGCGGCGTGCGCGGCCGTTGCCATCGAGGCCAGCAGCAGCCAAGGCAGAGCGCGAAGCGCGGGTGACTTCCTCATCCTGGGAACCTTCCTGTCATTGTTCTTCAAATGCGGCCGCAACCTAAAAAGCCGGGACGGCAGTTCCTATTGGCCTTTCGTCGCGATCGCGACCCGCAAGCCTGTTAACCCTGTTCGGGAGAGTTTCGTTCGCTGAGAATTGCCTGAAATACGGGCACGGACACGGCCTCACCCGCATGCGGGGAGGCCGTGTCAAAGCGACGGACGGTGAGGTTTGGCCTACGCCGCGGCGTTCGGAAAACTGTAGGCCTTGAACTGGTCGCGCAGGGCAGTCTTCAGGATCTTGCCGGTCGCGGTATGCGGGATCCCGTCGACAAAGGCGACGTCGTCCGGCATCCACCATTTCGCGATCTTGCCTTCCATGTAGTGCAGGATGTCCTCGCGGCTCGCCTGCTGGCCCTGCTTGAGCTGCACGATCAGGAGCGGCCGCTCGTCCCACTTCGGATGATGAATGCCGATCACCGCGGCCTCCGCCACCGCGGGATGGCCGATCGCGAGGTTTTCCAGATCGATCGAGGAGATCCATTCGCCGCCGGACTTGATCACGTCCTTGGAGCGGTCGGTGATGCGCATGTAGCCGTGGCTGTCGATGGTGGCGACGTCGCCGGTGTCGAAGAAGCCTTCCTGGTCGAGGATGTTGGCATCGACGCGGAAGTACGCTTTCGCGATCGCGGGGCCTCGCACCTTGAGCCGGCCGAAGGTCTAGCCGTCCCATGGCAGCTTCTTGCCGGCGTCGTCGGTGATCTTCATCTCGACGCCGTAGGGCGGGTAGCCCTGGGTCTGCAGGATGTCGAGCTGCTCCTCGCCGGCGCGCTCGCAGAACGGCGGCTTCAGCGTGGCGAGCGTGCCGAGCGGGCTCATCTCGGTCATGCCCCAGGCGTGGCGCACGACGACGCCCATGTCGACGAAGGACTTGATCATCGTGCGCGGCATCGCCGAGCCGCCGCACACCACGAACTGCAGATTCGGCAGCTTCAACTGATTCGCGCTCATGTATTGCAGCAGCATCAGCCACACCGTCGGCACGCCGGCCGTATGAGTGACTTTTTCCGTGTCCATCAATTCGTAGACCGATGCGCCGTCGAGCTTCGGGCCCGGCATCACCAGCTTGGTGCCCATCGAGGGCGCGGAAAATGCGATGCCCCAGCTATTGGCATGGAACAAGGGAACCACCGGAAGCATTGTGTCAGACGCGGAAGTTCCCAGCGCGTCCTTGGAGTTGGCGATCAGCGCATGCAGCACGTTGGACCGGTGCGAATAGAGGACACCCTTGGGATCGCCCGTCGTGCCGGAGGTGTAGCACATGGCCGCCGCCGTGTTTTCGTCGAAGTCGGCCCACGCAAAATCGCCGTCGGCGCCGGCGATCCATTCTTCATAGGCGATCGCGTTCTTCAGCGGCGTCTCCGGCATGTGCGCCTTGTCGGTGAGCACAATGTAGCGCTCGACGCTCGGCAGCCTGTCGGCGATCTTTTCCAGGACAGGGACGAAGGTGAGGTCGACCATCACCACGCGGTCCTGGGCATGGTTGAGGATCCAGGCGATCTGCTCCGGAAACAGCCGCGGATTGACGGTGTGGCAGATCGCGCCGATGCCCATGATGCCATACCAGCATTCGAGATGGCGCCAGGTGTTCCAGGCGATGGTGGCGACGCGATCGCCGAGTTTGATGCCGTCGCGCGTCAGCATCTGCGACACTTTCAGCGCACGCTTGTGAATTTCGGCGTAATTGGTGCGGACGATCGGACCTTCGACGGAGCGGGTCACCACCTCCTGCGTGCCATGATAGGTGGCCGCGTGTTCGATGATCCGATGGCAAAGCAGCGGCCAATCCTGCATCAAACCAAGCATCCCAACGTCCCTCCAGATGTTGTCGTGGATGACCCGAAGGCGCTCGGCGCACCGGCCAGGTCACGGAAATCACATGAAGCTTAGCGCGGGGAAAGCTGGCCGGAAATGGTCGAATGGCCGCGGGCGGGCGGTAATGGTTACCGCGGTAACGGCCGGCGGGGTGCTTCTGCTGGCGGGAGAGGCGGCGCAGGCGCGGCACGCGAGCTTCGATCCGTTCGCCGCTTTCTTCGGCGGCGGACACCATGCGCGGCACCACAGGAGCCCGGCGCATGCCGGGCCCGCCAAATCCGATCCGGCCAAATCCGAACCCACCAAGTCCGAGCCGGCCCAGGCAGCGCCTGCTCCCGCCGCGCCGTCCCAGACCGTCGCCACGCCGGTGCCGCAGCCACGGCCGGCCGAGGCGCCCCAGGCCGCACCGCAGAAGCAGCAAGCCGACAAGGCGGCACCGACTGAGAAGGCAGGGAAGGGTCACGAGCAGGAGGCGGCCAAGCCATCTGCCACGCCGGAGAAGCCGGCCGACAAGACCGTCGAGGCTGCCGCGCCGCCACCGCCGTCGGCCTGCCGGCAGGCGCTGACCGAGGACGTCGCGATCGCGCCTTCAGTACCTTCGATCCACGGCCCCGGCGACTGCGGCGGGGACGACCTGGTACGGCTGGAGGCGATCGTGCTGCCTGACAAGCGCAAGGTGAGGCTCACCCCGGCCGCGACGTTGCGCTGCCACATGGCAGACGAGATAGCCAACTGGGTGCGGACCGACGTCGCACCGATCACGCATGATCTCGGCGCGCTGGCCACGCTGGACAATTACGATTCCTACGAATGCCGCAACTTCAACGGCAAGGCTGGCGCACACCTGTCGGAGCATGGCCATGCCAACGCGCTCGACGTCCATGGCTTTGGGCTCGAAGGCGGCCGCGAGATGGTGCTGACCGACCGCAGCGTGCCGCGTGACGTGCGCGAGAAGGTGCTGTGGTCGATGTGCAGGCGCTTCACGACCGTGCTCGGCCCCGACTCCGACGGCTATCACGAGGATCACATCCACATCGATCTGATGGAGCGGCACAACAACTACAAGATCTGTCAATGGGACGTGCTCGACCCGATGCCGCAAGTCGCACCGCTGCTGCCGGCCGAGCGGCCGGCGGAGGCGCCGCCCCGCCCGGTCGCCGCGGCGACGAAGCCGGATGCCGGCAAAACGGAGCCGGTCTCGCAGGGCGACGAGGCCGAGCCCGCCAAGCCGGAAGCGAAATCGTCATCCACCGGCGACAAGGCGAAATCAAAGACGGCGGCGAAGTCGGATGATACCGATGCGCCGGCCGGCCGGCACGCAAGAAAAAAGCGCCGGTGAAACCGGCGCTTTCCAATCCTGGGATCGTCGTTCCGCGCTACTGGAACAGGGCGCTACTGCCGCCCGTCAGCGCCATCTGCGAGTTGAACGGGGAGTCGCCATGGTGCGGCTCCAACACCACGACGATGGTGCCGACCTTGACCCGGTTGTACAGGTCGATCGCGTCCTCGTTGGTCAGGCGGATGCAGCCCGACGAGATCGATGCGCCGATATATTCCGGCTGGTTGGTGCCGTGAATCCGGAACAGCGTGTCCTTGCCGTTCGAATAGAGATACATCGCGCGCGAGCCCATCGGATTGTCCGGTCCGGGCGCCACGAAGGTCGGCACGCCGAGCCGCTCGATCTCGCTCTTGGTCGGATGCCAGGGCGGCCACTCGGTCATGGCGCCGACCTTGGCGATGCCCGACCAGGCCATGGCCTCCTCGCCGACGGTGATGCCGTAGCGGATCGCCTTGCCGTTATCGAGCACGTAATAGAGATAGTGGTTGTCGGAATCGACCACGATCGAACCGGGCGCTTCCTTGCGGTGATAGTCGACGATGGCGCGGCGGAACGGCTCGGCGACCGGTACGTTGGTGTAGCGGATTTTCGCCAGATATTCCTTGTCGCGGGGCTTGAAGGCGGTCGTATTGGTCGCCTCATAGGTGCTCGCCTGCATGCAGCCTGAGAGCATCAGGCTGGCGGCCAGGATTGCCAACTTTACCTTTACCGACGACATTGCCGTACTTCCAATCGGAGCCTTGGCGTTCTAGCCCAAGATTGCGCCAGAAACGCGATGATTCAGTTAAGTTCATTATCGTCGGATTTGGCCATAATTCCAGAACTTTGGCACTTGTCCCGCGTTGCGGCAGCCGGGTTGTGGCTTTTTTACCGCAAAGGGTCCGGTTGCGGCTGGTATTTGTGCAACACCTCTGAATACCGGCGCGCTTGCGCCATGTTGTGGTCGTCGCAGCGCCACAGATGTGCGCGATCTGCCGTCTTCCGGTCATAACCGCCGGGGCCCGGGTTAACAGGGAGCGGCCTGGCGGCTACAGAGGTCGGCGCCGATCACCCGAACGCGCGAATCTTTGTTGCAGCCTGCGGCGGCGATGCAAGAAGGGGTAGCGACGCCAGTACCCTCGTTTCCGGAGTTTCCGCATGCTGTCGGTGTTCCTCCCCGCTGAATCCGCCTTGAAGAAGCTCGCTGTCGAGGACCTGGCCGGCCTGCCGGAGGCTTCGGTGTGGATTGACCTCGTCAATCCCACCCAGGCGGAGGACAAAGCGGTGGAGCGGCTGGCGGGAATCGCGGTGCCGACCCGGGAGGACATGCAGGAGATCGAGATCTCGAGCCGCCTCTATCTCGAGAACAGCGCCCGCTACATGACCGCGACGCTGATGTGCAACTCCGACACCGACATGCCGCGCACCACGGCGGTGACCTTCATCCTCACCGGCCATCGCCTGGTGACGGTGCGCTACGACACGCCGAAGCCGTTTTCGCTGGTCGAGGCCAAGCTCGGCCGCGCCTGCTCGGCCGGCATCACCGGCGAGATGGTGCTGATGGAACTGCTCGATGCCGTGATCGACCGCTGCGCCGACATCCTGGAGCGGGTCGGCGCCGACGTCGACCAGGTCTCCCACGAGATATTCGAGCCGGACAGCGAGCGCCATGGCCACGCCAAGCAATATGCCAAGATCCTGATCGCGATCGGCCGCAAGGGCGACCTGACCTCCAAGGTGCGCGAGAGCCTGGTCTCGATCGGCCGGCTCGTCACCTTCCTGTCGGCGGCGATCGAGGGGGTGAAATGGTCGAAGGACATGCGCGAGCAGCTCAAGACCATGCAGCGCGACGTCGGCTCGCTGACGGACCACGCTTCCTATCTCTCCGGCAAGATCACCTTCGTGCTCGACGCCATGCTCGGCGTCGTCAATCTCGAGCAGAACAACATCATCAAGCTGTTCTCGGTGATGGCGGTGGTGCTGATGCCGCCGACCCTGATCGCCTCGATCTACGGCATGAACTTCAAGGACATGCCGGAGCTCGAATGGCCGCACGGCTATCCGATCGCGATCATCGCCATGATCGCAGCGGCGATCGTGCCGTACTACATCTTCAAGATCAAGAAATGGCTTTGAGGTCGAAATCTCCTTCATGATTGCCTGTAAGGCCCGCGGGCGAAATCGCGTGTCGCGCAACACATCATTCACCGCTACGCAATTCACCGGTAAAATTTGAGCGGTGCGCTGAACGTTTGATCGAAACGTTTCTGCGATAACGCTGTCCACGGGCGCGATCTTGGGCCTGCGCTGCATCTGCAACGAGCGCGCGCGGCCTTTCGGATCTATCGGCCCGCGACAACAGGGCAGCCATGGTTGAGAAATTCGTAACGTCATCGCCGAACGTCGTCGACCTGGCTGCCTATCGCGGACGCAACGGCAGTACCGTGCGCGCCGAAGCCTTGTCGCTGCGCGTCTGCCGGCACTGCGGCGCCGCCATGGCCGATGGCGAGCGCGAGGACGAGTGCTCCTCGGCCTCCAACATCGACGCCGCGCGCCTGCGCTGGCAGGCTGCGCAGATCCTGCGCGGATTGATTTGAGGACTCGGAGCGTGGTCTAACTAAGGGCGCGCAGCGCCCGTGCCCACCATTCTTTCGACAGCACGGCTCGTAACGGTGGGCACGCTTCTGCCATTGCATGGCATGCGTCGGTGCAAGACACGCTTTGCCCACCCTACGAGATCCCGACAGTCACCCCGTCCGCTTCACCACCTGCGCCGCGGCGACGAATATCTCGCGCACCCTGCCGTCGTGACTGAACGGGGCAAGCCTCGCTTCGACGTCGCGCAGCAGCGCCTCCACCTTGTCGCCCACCACCGCCGGCGAGGACGAGGAGAAGGTGAGCGTCCGCTGGGCCAGATCGCCGACACTGACCTCATGCGTCGCCTCGACGCGTATCGTCTCGGTGACGGAAAAGCCGCTGCCCTGGAGCAGGCTCGCGAGCTCGCGATGGGCGCGCCCGCCGGAGCGCGACTCGGTCCACAATTTCGGCTCGGACCAGGCGCGCCGCGCCTTGCTGTAGTCGTCGAGCCAGGCGTTGCGGCCGTCCTGTGTCGAGAACGAGGCGCAGACGATGACGGCGCCGTCGGGCGCGACCAGCCGGTCGAACAGGCCGCCGATCGCGCGCTCGTCCATCCAGTGCAGCGCCCGGCCGATCGTGACGAGGTCGAAGCGGCCGATGCTCTCGGGCAGATCCTCGGCACGGCCCGGAATCAGCTCGAACGTCACGCCGGCCCGCGCCGCCGCCTCGCTTGCTGCTTCGAGCATCCTGGGCTCCGGATCGACGCCGACGAGCCGGCCGACGTAAGGCGCAAAGCCGAGCGCGAGCAGCCCGGGCCCGGTGCCGAGGTCGATCAGCGCCGTGCCTTTCGAAAGTTTCAGCTTCTCGGCAGCGGCGGCAAAAAATTCGGGCGGATAGGGCGGCCGGAGCCGCTCGTAGAGGCCGACAGTGGAGGCGAAGCGTCCCATGCGGACGACCGTAGCGCGCTGCGGCGCACACAGCCAGTTCCTTGCCGATCACGTTTGCGAAGTGCAGGCGAGAGACCGTCGGCGGCGCCGGCAACCTTTTGCATCCACGTCGAGTTATAGGCGCAACCCGTACATCCACATCAAGGAGCAGTCCCATGAGCATCGTCTTCATCGAGCCGCGGCCGAAGGGGCTGCCGGAGGGCGATCCGGTCGAGGCCTATGTCGTCGAGGATCACGCCGACCACGTGCTGGCGAGCCACAAGACCGAGCGCGAGGCGATCGACTGGGCAAGGCAGCACGGTCATTCCCCCCACATCGCCCGCGTTCGCCACCTCAACGACAAGCGCAGGCCCGACCACTGGCGCGCGGCATAAGCCGGGCGTAGGCTGATTCTCGTGAGGTCCCATGCGCATCGAACCGGTCTTCCTCTTCGATCTCGACGGCACGCTGGTCGACAGCGTGTACCAGCACGTGCTGGCCTGGAAGACCGCGCTGGATGCGGAGCGGATCGAGCTGTCGGTCTGGCGCATTCACCGCAAGGTCGGCATGTCCGGCGGGCTGTTCGTCAACCAGCTGCTGCGCGAGGTCGATGTCGAGATCGATCCCGAGCGCGGCGAGCGATTGCGGCGTGCGCACGCCGAAGCCTACCGCACGCACGGGCGCGACGTCCGTCCGCTGCCGGGCGCGCGCGAATTGCTCGCCTTTCTCAGCGAACAGAAGATCCCGTGGGCGATCGCGACCAGCGGGCGGATGGAGACGGCCTCGGTCAATATCCGGAGTCTCGGGGTCGATCCCGCCGAGTGCACGATCGTCACCCGCGACCAGGTGCGTTACGCCAAGCCCGATCCGGACCTGTTCCTCGCCGCCGCCGATCGGCTGGGCGCGCCGATCGAGCGCGCGATCGTGGTCGGCGACAGCATCTGGGACATGCTTGCCGCGACGCGCTGCCGTGCGCTCGGCGTCGGCTTCCTGTCCGGCGGCTATGGCGCCGACGAATTGCGCCAGTCCGGCGCCATCCGCGTCTATGAGGACCCGGCCGATCTGCTGGAGCATATCGACGAGGTAGGTGGAAGAAGGTGAGGGCGCGTCACGAGCAACCCTCGGCGCTATCGCGCGTTGATCCCGACCCAAGTCAAGCGAGGAGACGGCCATGCATGTGCGCGAGATGATCTCAGCCCACCCGGACGTCAAGGGCCGCATCAGCGAGGCACTGATCGGCTGCATCGAAGCCTGCTACGACTGCGCCCAGACCTGCACCGCCTGCGCCGACGCCTGCCTCGCCGAAGCTGATGTCATCGAGCTGCGCCAATGCATCCGCCTCGATCTCGACTGCGCCGACATCTGCGCTATGACCGGCGCGCTCGCCTCGCGGCGCTCCGGCTCGAACCACGAGGTGCTGCGCGCCGCGATCGAGCTGTGCGCGCTGGCCTGTCGGCAGTGCGCCATCGAATGCGAGAAGCACGCGCAGCATCATGAGCACTGCCGCATCTGCGCCGAGGAGTGCCGCCGCTGCGAGCAGGCCTGCAACAGCGCGCTCCGCAGCGTGCATTGAGACGTCCCGGCGCCAGGGATCGCCGGCTCACCCTCACACGTGCTGGCCGCCGTTGATGTGAATCTCCGCGCCGTTCACATACGAGCTGGTCTCCGTGCAGAGCACGTAGATGATCTTCGCGACCTCGTCCGGGGTGCCGAGCCGGTGCATCGGGATCTGCTCCGCGACGATCTTCTCGGTGCCGGGGGAAAGAATCGAGGTGTCGATCTCGCCGGGCGCGATCGAGTTGACGCGGACGCCGACGCGGCCGAAATCGGAGGCCATCTCGCGCGTCAGCGCGGCCAGGGCCGCCTTCGAGGTCGCATAGGCGGCGCCCGCGAACGGGTGCACGCGCGAGCCAGCGATCGAAGTGACGTTGACGACCGAGCCTTTCACCACCGTCAATTCCTTGATCAGTCCGCGCGCCAGCATGATCGGCGCGAAGAAGTTGACCCGGAACACGTGATTCCAGGTGGCGAGGTCGGTATCGACGCTGCCGAGCCGCGAGCCACCGGGCCCCTTCGGCGAGATCGCCGCGTTGTTCACCAGCGCATGCAATTCGCCGCCCGCGAGTCGCCGCCTGATCTCGTCGATGGCGCGCAAGGTGTCGTCGGGATCGGCGAGATCGACCTGGATGTGGTCCTCCGGGCCGGCGTCCCACGGGCACTCCTCGGGGAAGGCATGCCGCGAGCAGGTGATGACGCGCCAGCCGGCAGAGGAGAAGCGGATCACCGTGGCATGGCCGATGCCGCGGCTCGCCCCGGTCAGGATCATCGTGCGCCGCGGCGCGTTGGCTGAGGTCGGCATGTTGGTCTTTCGTTGTCCGTCATTCCGGGATGGTAAGGACCAGACCCGGAATCTCGGGATTCCGGGTTCGCGCTTCGTGCGCCCCGGCATGACGGCAGGGGTTTAAGGATAAAGCCTCACCTTGCTCCACGGCGCGCCGGTCGCGTCGCGGCGGAATTCGATGCGGTCGTGCAGGCGGAACGGGCGGTCGTGCCAGAACTCGAATTTCAACGGCGTGATGCGCCAGCCGCTCCAGCCCTTCGGCCGCGGCACCTCGCCGACCAGGTGTCTCGCCGCCTGCACCGCGATCGCCTGCTCGAAGGCGAACCGGCTCTCCAGCGGCTCCGACTGCTTCGAGGCCCAGGCGCCGAGCTGGGCCTGCTTCGGGCGGGTGGCGAAATAGGCGTCGGCCTCGGCGTCGGTCACCGGCGTCACCGCCCCGCGGACCCGCACCTGCCGGCGCAACGACTTCCAGTGGAACAGTAGAGCGGCGTTAGGATTTGCGGCGAGCTCGCGGCCCTTCTGGCTCGCGACATGGCTGTAGAACACGAAGCCGTCGCCATCGAAGCCTTTCATCAGCACCATGCGCACGTCCGGCAGGCCGTCAGCATCGGCGGTTGCCAGCGCCATCGCATTGGGATCGTTCGGTTCCCCCTTGATGGCTTCCGCAAACCATTCCGAAAACAGCGCAAACGGTTCACCCGCTTCAGTAAAATCACCTGTTGTTAACGGTAGAGGGTGTTTGATCGAGGTCGTGTCGCTCATGCCAGGAGTCCGCGTTGCGCCCACCCGCAGCAAACCGTGCGCTGCTACAGGCTTCGGCCCTATATAGGGCATGGGGACGTGTTGGCCTATCGGCGATCGCACCCGGGCGGGCCGCGTTGACAGTGATTCTAATGGCGCTCTCCGCCGGCGGCTGTAGCATGGCGCGCGGGCCGTTCGCCAAGATGCAGGACGGCGATCTTGCGACCGGTGCGCTTATGAGCACCGACGGTCCGACCGAGAGCGACCTCGCGTTCGCCCGCACGGCCGCCTCCGACGTCCTGACCAAGGGCGACAAGGATGCGAGCCAGCCCTGGGAGAACCCGAGGACCGGCGCCCGGGGCTCGGTCACGCCGCTGGCGCAGGCCTATGCCGATGACGGTGGCCGCACTTGCCGGAATTTCCTCGCGAGTTACGTCAACGGCAAGAACGAGAGCTGGCTGCAAGGTGCCGCCTGCAAGAGCGAGCACGGCCGCTGGGAGATCCACAGTCTGATGCCGTGGCGGCGGAGCTAGATCTCGCAAGCAGCCGGCCGCGAGGCCAGTTGCAAAAATGCCACGGCGACCCCAGATGAAATATTCGAGCGGCGAACCCGCTCCTGGTTTATGATCTTGATCTTTCCCTGAAGGAGACGTGTCGGATGCGCGACCCCTATGAGGTCTTGGGGGTGCCGCGGAATGCAACTGCTGCGGCCATCAAGAGCGCCTATCGAAAGCTCGCCAAGAAGCATCACCCGGACAGCAACAAGAACGATCCGAAAGCGGCGGCGCGTTTCGCCGAGATCAACTCCGCCAACGAGATCGTGGGCGACGAGGAGAAGCGCAAGCAGTTCGACCGCGGCGAGATCGATGGCGAGGGCAAGCCGCGCTTCCAGGGTTTTCCCGGTGCCGGTGCCGGTGGCCGGGCCGGTCCGGGCGGCTTCGAAACCTTTTCCTTCCGCACCGGCGGGGGACAGGGCGGCGGCACGCAGGGATTCGAGGACATCCTCAACAGCATGTTCGGCGGCGCGGCCCGCGGCGGCGCACGGCGCGGCCCCAGCACGTTCGATTTCGACGCCGGCGGCATCGGGGTTGATCTCGACCTCACGGTATCCATGACGGTGTCGCTGGAGGAGGCGGTCAACGGCGCCGAGAAGCGCGTCCGGCTGCCGACCGGCAAGGAGCTGAATGTCAAGATTCCCGCCGGTGTCCAGCCCGGCCAGCAGATCCGGCTGAAGGGACAGGGCGAGACCGCGCCCGGCCATCCGCCGGGCGATCTCCTGATCGCGGTGCAGATCGCGCCGCACCCGTTCTTCAAGGTCGACGGCAGCGATCTGAGGGTCGAATTGCCGATCACGCTCTACGAGGCGGTGCTGGGCGGCAAGGTCCGCGTGCCGACGCTCGGCAGCGCGGTCGAACTGTCGATCCCGAAGAACACGTCGAGCGGCCGTACCTTCCGCCTCAAGGGCAAGGGCATGCCCAGGCCTGCGGGGACCGTCGGCGATCTCTTCGTCACGATCCGGATCATGTTACCGGACGGCAACGACGCCGAGCTCGAAGCATTGATGCAGAAGTGGAAGGACAAGCATCCCTACAACCCGCGCAGCGATCTTTCCTGATCGCTGCGCGCCTGGCGTGCGGCATTCTGTCGTGAGCTCACGTCGACTTCCAGGCCTCGAAGTCGCGCCGATGCCGTGGGCGGAAACGCCTGCAAGGCTTTCGAATGCCGCAGGAAAAAGGGTGCGGCCTCGAGAGGGGGACCAGCGCGGTACAAAACCCCAACTCGAGACCGCTTGCGTCGATCGGCGGATCGAACGCTTCTCATTTTCTCGTGAGCATCCGGAGCGATAATGAGACGCGTCAGTGACTTCATTCCAGATTATCGATGTCCGAATTGGGGCATCGAACATGCGCGATCATGATTCTTCATCATTCGCACCTATCTCCGCCATGATCTGCCCACGGACTGCCACGCCGCGGTCTCCGATGGCGATGCCAACCGCCGGCCGATCGCAGCTTTGGAGGGTGGGCTAAGCGGCCACGTGCCCGGCAGCTCGCCACACGATGGCGGAAGCATGTCCACCATTCAGAAGCATGTCGTCGAGACATTGGTGGGCACGGCGCTTCCGCCTTCGCTCTGCGAGCTACGTCGGGCGCGGCCGCGCCTTAGCCCAGCCTACGGGACTGTGCACGTGGCCGCTTAGCCCGCCCTACGGCCGAGCGCCGTGGTCTCCGATTGCCGTGCTAACCGCCGGCTTTTTCGGCCTGGTCGTAGACGAGCTTCGCCACCTGGGTCAGCCGCTCGCGGTCGGTCGAGCCCGAGACCACGTAACCGACGCCGCGATCGGCCCAGAACAGGGCGCCCTGGCCGTCCTGCGCGGCGTAGCGCATCTGCGTCGTCTCGGTGTTTGCCTTGGCCGTGTAGATCGTGAAGCGCTCGCCCGACGCGCTTTCATACATCAGGAAGGATGCCGGTCCGCTCGGCCCCGGCAGCAGCCGACCGCCGACCAGCTTCAGGCCGGTCGCGGTGAGCTCGGGCGCCCGCACCGCCCAGCCGCAGCGCTTGGTGAGCCAGGCCTGCAGATGATCGCGCTCGCTGCCGGGCACCTCGACGGGATGACGGACCTCGACGGCATAGAGCCGGTGCGCGTCGAGCGCGTCGCCGGTGAAGGCCTGGAAGACCGAGGGCGTCGCGGCCGCCCCATGCGCCATCCAGCCGGCGCCGCCGCCGGCGACGAAGGCGAACAGGCTTGCGGCGATCGTGCCGTAGACCCATTTGCGCGGCGGCCGCACCAGCCGCTCGAGCTCGAGCCGCTTCGGCACCGGCTCATTGGCCACCGAATCGTAGCGCGCGTGCAGGGCCTCCGCCATCGCCCGCCAGGAATGCACCCGTTCCGCATCCTCCGGATGGGTCTCAAGCCAGGCCTCGACGTCGCCTTTGCGCTCTGCCGGCAACTCGTTGTCGACATAGGCGTGCAGCTCGTCTTCGGTGACGGGAATCTTCGGCTCAGTCATTTTCGTCGTCTCTGTGGTCTTCCGGTCGAGTATGCCTCATGCATGACGCTTGCCATGATTGTCACTTCACACGCCGCAGCGCCGGCCGCTCGCCTTCCAGCGCAGCCTTGACGTGGGCGCGGGCGCGCGCAAGCCGGGACATTACGGTCCCGATCGGCACGCCCTGGATCTCGGCGACCTCGCGATAGCTCAGGCCTTCCAGCATCACGAGCAGCAGCACCGCGCGCTGCTCCTCGACCAGCGTCGCGAGCGCGCGCGCGATGTCGCGGCCTTCGGCCTCGGTGCCGCTGGCGTCGGGATTGTTCTCGAGCAGCGGCATGAATTGCGGCCGGCGCGCGAGTGACCGCCGCCGGTTCTTGTTCAGGTTGGTCAGGATCGTGTAGAGCCAGCTCCGGACGTCGCCGCCGAGAAACAGCCGTTCCGACCGCAGCGCGCGGACGAGCGTGTCCTGCACCAGGTCGTCGGCGATATCGGCGTCGCGCACGAGCGCGCGGGCATAGCGGCGCAAGGCCGGAATCATGGCTTCTACACTCTGGCGAAACGCGCTCATCGCGGAACGTCTCAAGAAAAGTGGCGGCTCGGAAGTGCGAGGCGCAAGCCTCGACGAGCATAACCCCCAATAGACGGGACTATTCCTGTCGTCGAGGTCTGCCCGTCTGGCCCTGTGCGGGGTGCCGATGGGGCTGTACCGGACGGACGCGGTAGTGTACGCAAAATCTCAAAGAACGAGCTCGATTGGAAGCAGTGATGTCGTCAAATTCAGGTCTGATGCAGGGCAAGCGCGGGGTGATTCTCGGCGTTGCCAACAACCGCTCGATCGCCTGGGGCATTGCCAAGGCGTGCCATGCCGCAGGCGCCGAGATCGCCCTGACCTGGCAGGGGGACGCGCTGAAGAAGCGGGTCGAGCCGCTGGCGAAGGAACTGAATGGTGTCCTGCTGGGACATTGCGACGTCACCGATCAGGCCACCATCGACGCCGCGTTCGACGAGGTGAAGCGCATCTGGGGCAAGATCGATTTCGTCGTGCACGCGATCGCCTTCTCCGACAAGGACCAGCTCGACGGCCGCTACATCGAGACCACCGCCGACAACTTCTCGAAGACGATGCTGATCAGCTGCTACTCGCTGACCGCGGTCGCGCAGCGCGCCGAGAAGCTCCTGACCGACGGCGGGTCGATCCTGACCCTGACCTATTACGGCGCCGAGAAATGGATGCCGCACTACAACGTGATGGGCGTGGCGAAGGCCGCGCTCGAGGCCAGCGTTCGCTATCTCGCCGCCGACCTCGGCGAGAAGAACATCCGCGTCAACGCGATCTCGGCCGGGCCGATCAAGACGCTGGCGTTCGCCGGCATCGCCGATTCCCGCTATCTCCTGAAATGGAACGAGATTAACTCGCCGCTGCGTCGCAACGTGACGATCGAGGAGGTCGGCGACAGCGCGCTCTATCTGTTGTCCGACCTGTCGCGCGGCGTCACCGGCGAGGTGCATCACGTCGATGCCGGCTACAACGTCCTCGGCATGAAACGTCCCGATGCGCCGGACATCTCGCTCGGCAAGGACTAGCGCAAGACTCCGATGGCCAGGCCCGTCCTTTACTACATCCGCCACGGCGAGACGGAGTGGAACGCGCTGGGCCGGTTGCAGGGCACGCGGGACATTCCGCTCAACGAGGTCGGCCATCGGCAGGCGGTCCATGCCGGCGGGGTGCTGCAGGACCTGCTGGCCCATGACGGCCGCGACAAGTCGGCGCTGCCGTTCGTGGCAAGCCCGCTCGGGCGGGCCCGCATGACCATGGAATTGGTTCGCGAAACGCTGAGGCTGCCGCCGCGCGACTACGTGGTCGACGACCGGCTGCGCGAGATCGGTTATGGCCAGTGGGAGGGCTCGACCCTTGCCGAGGCCGAAGCGCGCGACCCCGAGCTCTATGCGAGGCGGCTGGTCGACAAGTGGAGAGTCGGGGCTCCCGATGGCGAGAGCTATGCCGACGTCGAGGTGCGAGTCAGCGAGTGGTATGCGGGGCTTGCGGCCGATACCGTCGCCGTCGCCCATGGCGGCGTGGCGCGGGCGCTGATGGTGGCGCGCGGCTTCGAGAGCGCCACCAGCGTGGTCGATCTCTACATCGAGCAGGGCACGGTCTATGTCTTCGGTGAAAACGGGCTGACGAAGCATAGTTAATGCGAAGGGTGAGCGAGCCCGTCCAATGATTTGACGGTTCTATGGCGGAGCGCTACGTGTTGACATTCAACATTCGTGTTAGCCGTCAACCGTCAGATGTCCTTCAACAGCTTCGGCCACCTGTTCCGCGTCACCACCTTTGGCGAAAGCCACGGGGTCGCGATCGGCTGCGTGGTCGATGGCTGCCCGCCGCTGATCCCGCTGGCGCCTGAGGACATCCAGCGCGACCTCGATCGCCGCCGTCCCGGGCAGTCGCGCTTCACCACCCAGCGGCAGGAGCCGGATGCGGTGAAGATTCTCTCCGGCGTCATGGCCCATCCGGAGACCGGCGTCCAGGTGACCACCGGCACACCGATCGCACTGTTGATCGAGAACACCGACCAGCGTTCGAAGGACTATTCCGATATCAAGGACAAATTCCGGCCCGGGCACGCCGACTTCACCTACGAGGCCAAATACGGCCTGCGCGATTACCGCGGCGGCGGGCGCTCGTCGGCGCGCGAGACCGCGATGCGGGTCGCGGCCGGTGCGATCGCGCGCAAGGTTCTCCCCGAGGTCAGCGTGCGCGGCGCGCTGGTGCAGATGGGCCCGCACAGGATCGACCGCGCCAAATGGGACTGGGACGAGGTCGCGCGCAACCCGTTCTTCTGCCCGGACAAGGACAAGGCGGCCTTTTTCGAGAATTACCTCGATGGCATCCGCAAGAGCGGCTCCTCGATCGGTGCGGTGATCGAGGTGATTGCCGAGGGTGTGCCGGCGGGCTTGGGGGCGCCGATCTACGGCAAGCTCGATGCCGATCTCGCCGCGGCGCTGATGAGCATCAACGCGGTCAAGGGCGTCGAGATCGGCGCCGGTTTTGGCGCGGCCGAATTGTCGGGTGAGGCCAACGCCGACGAGCTGCGGATGGGCAACCAGGGCGCGGTGTTCCTGTCCAACCAGGCCGGCGGCATCCTCGGCGGCATCTCCACCGGCCAGCCGGTGGTGGCGCGCTTTGCCGTCAAGCCGACCTCGTCGATCCTGAGCCCCCGTCGCACCATCGATCGCAACGGCGCCGAGACGGAGATCATGACCAAGGGCCGCCACGATCCCTGCGTCGGTATCCGCGCCGTGCCCGTGGGCGAGGCCATGATGGCCTGCGTGCTGGCGGACCATTTCCTTCGCCATCGCGGGCAGGTCGGGCGCTGATGCTTAGCTAATGGCTTTGAATTGTATCGCGTTGCGACAAACTCGGTTCACCTCTCCCCGCCGGGAAGACGTCGGATCGCATCGCCAGATGCCGA
>NZ_JAFAVV010000094.1 GCF_019242285.1 Bradyrhizobium sp. | reverse complement strand
GTCCGCCGGTATAGTGCACGTAGCCGCCGGCGAAGTTGATGATCGAACCGGGCTGGAGCACGACGTCCCGCCCCGGATCCTGCACGAGGCCGTTGGGACGAGTTTCCGTCGTCAGGTTCACCGTGCCACCCGACGTCATCAGCTGATAGATGGTGCGGCCGACGGAACCGATGACGCCGCTGGCATCGAACAGCGGCGTGCCGACCCAGGTCGTACCGTCGCTGCGCGTTCCCGTCGCGCGAATGTCGATCCACATGGTCTGACCATAGAGCGGACCGTTGCGCTGCAGCGGCATGTCGGCGAATTCCGCCCGCGGCTGATACGAGACGTAGTTGGCGGAGACCGGAAGCACGACATCCTGCAGCCCGGCGACATCGATCGTGGCGCCGGGCTGAAGCAGGACGCGTTGCGAAGCCAGGCTCACGGCAGCCGAAATATCGGGACCGTCGAAAGACATCGTGCCGTTGATCGGCTGACCATTCGAATCCGCCGCGTAGACACCGAGCGATAGGGTGGTGACGCCCAGCCTCCCCAACTGAACGGCTCGGACATTCACGCTGCCGGCCGGAGCCGAGATCAGTGCGCTCGACCCCAGCGCCACCTCCGACTGGGCGGACAGTTCGACATAGGCCGGCGTGAAGCTCTGCACCACGCTGCTGCTCGATCCGCCGGTCCCGATCGGCAAGGTGTTGCCGTCGTCGAAGGGCAACATGCTGATGGCGCCATTCATGCTGATCGAGCCCACGGCGCGCATGATCACCATGGCGTTGCGGCTAATGCTGGTATCCGCCGAGATTACGCTGTCGCTGGTCGTCGTGACCTGAGCGCCGGTCAGCATGACGATGCCCCGCGGCGTCTCGATCAGCCCGCTGTCGGCGATGGTGCCGGTTCCCTTAGGGAACGAGGAGAAATCCAAATGGTTGCCGATAACCATAGCAAAGGGCTGAATGCGGAATTCGGTGCCACGGAAGCTGGTGCCGTTCGGGACGACGTTGCTCGGATACTGGAAGAAGCCATTCGGGACCAGCTCGATCGAGCGCCCCGCCACCATCGCGGCCTCGCCGGCCGGCACCGTGATGCTGCCGGCATTGGTCACGTGATTGGCGAACAGATAGACGAAGCCGGGCGAGTCAAGGCTGACGATGTCGGTGGTGATCGAGGCGCCTGCCTCGACCCTGACGTCGCCGCCGGTCAGGAGCGTGTTGGCGCCGGCGACGGGATCGAAGATCGAGAACGATTTCGGCGCGGCGATGCCCTGATCGAGAAAGAATTCGTCGCGGGTGGCGCGGTCGCTTCCGATCGCGCCGACGTCGAGTGTGGACGCAACCAGCGCATGCACGTTGATCTGGGCGCCGGCGCCAAAGATGATCCCGTTGCGGTTGATGACGTAGACGCCGCCCTTGGCATTGACCTGGCCGAGGATGGTGCTCGGGCCCATCGTCGGATCGACGCGGTTGAGCACGGTCCAGTCGGATCCGCCCTGGTTGAAATTGAGCGTCGTGTTGCGACCGACATTGAAGGTCTGCCAGTTCAGGATCGCCTTCGGCTGAAGCTGGGTGACGTCGACCACGGCCCGGCCGTTCGCGATCTGCTGGGTCGGCAACGTCGCGTTCTGCCAGAGCGTCGGATCATTGGCGATATTGGGATCGGGCATCAGCGCCCCAGTGCCGAGCCCGTCGGGAACCATGCCGGGCGACTGCACTGCCAGCGCGCGCGCGTTGCTCTGCGCATTCCGCATAGCCTGCAGCGCGGCTGCCGCACGGGACAGCGAGGTTTGGGCTTGCGCCGCGGCCGCGGCGGCCTGCGCAGCCGCCGCCTGTTGCGCCGCGACTGCGCTCGTGATCGGCGACGCCCCCTGCGCCGTGGTGCCCAGCGGCCGCGCCGCCGCTATCTGCGGCGCGAGCAGGAGTAGCGCGACCGCACTCGTTCCCGCCAGCAGCGCCCGTCGCGAACGGCCGTGCCTCGGCCGGACTTCGATCGCAACGTCCCCCATCATGACCGCGTCGCGGCGCTGCGCGTCATGGTCGCCGTCGCAATGACGCGCCAAACGAAATCCCGTCATGATCGTCTTCCCCAAAGCCCTCGCGAGGAGGGTGCGCCGACGCGTTGACGCGGCATGCGTCCCCTGCGCCATCCCTTTGGCTCTCTGGTCCCCGGCGCGGCCTGCGACCGGTCAAGAAAATTGGCTTGCTGTGATTATTTTTCCGGACGTCAGCCCAGCAGCACAATGCCGCCCGGAAGCATGGTGGCACGGGCTCCGAACACCTGCTCGATCTGGCTCACAACC
>NZ_JAFAVV010000246.1 GCF_019242285.1 Bradyrhizobium sp. | reverse complement strand
CGCCCCGGCCGCCTGCTGCGCGGCGCGCAGGCAGCCAAGGAGTTCGGTGCGGCAGCGTCGTGAAGCAAACACGATGCGTAGATGCGTAGGGTGCGCTAAGCTTCGCCAGCGCTCGCAAGAGCGAGGGCGAGGCGTACCCACCGTTACACGCCGTGCTGTCGAGAGAATGGTGGGCACGGGCGCCGTGCGCCCTTAGCCCACCCTGCTGCAGCGGAGCAAGATCACGCGAATTTCGGCTCGGGGGATTGCGTGGCCAACAGCCGCGCGCGTTCGGTATTGGGCCAGAGCAGCAAGAGGCCGAGCAGGCCGGAGGCGACCAGGATCACCGCATTGACGGTAAAGCCGGTCATGTAGCCGTCGATCATGTTGTCCGAACGTTGGATCACGCTGCCCATCACCGCGGGCGCGATGATGCCGGCCAGCGTGTAGAGCGCGCCATAGATCGCGATCACCGCGCCGCGCTACGACACCGGGCTGAACTCGGCCAGCATCGGCGCGCAGACCACATAGATCGATCCGGACAGGCCGGCCCCGACCACCAGCGTCGCGATCTGCAGGGCCCCGCCGGGGATATAGGGCAGCGTCGCCAGGATGCAGCCGCCGACCACGAGCGGCGCGGAGCCGAGCACGCCGCGCGCCCTGCGGCTGGAGACACCGCGCGCCATCAGCGCCTGCGACAGCCAGCCCGTCAGCAGCACCACCGTCGCGCCGAAAACCCAGGGCAGGATCGAGATGAAGCCGGCCTCCTGCTGCGAGAAGCCGAGCCCCTTGACGACGAAGGACGTGAACCAGGTGAGCCCGAGCGACAGCGCCCAATAGGCCCCGAAGCTCGCCAGCACGCAACCGATGAAGGTGCGCGAGGTCAGGAGCTGGAGATAGGGAATCCGGGGTCCAGCCGTCTCTGCCGTGGTTTCGGTCAACGGCCCCTCCCGGCCGAGCAGCATCCAGGCCAGGACCCAAATCAGCCCGACCACGCCGAGCGCGCCGAACGCGTAGTGCCAGCCATGATTGACGATAATCCAATTCAGCGCCGGCACCGCGAGGATCACGCCGAACGCCGACCCCTGCGTCAGGATCGCGGTCGGCAGCGTGCGTTTCTCATCCGGGAACCATTTGTAAAGAGCGTGCACGGCCACCGCCGCGGCCGGCCCCTCGCCGGCGCCGAGGATGACGCGGCAGATCATCAGCGTCGTGAAGCCGACCGTGCCGATCATCGGGAATTGGGCCAGCGCCCAGACTGCCGCCAGCACCAAGAGCACCCAGCGGGTCGCGACGCGGTTGACGATGAAGCCGACCACGATCGCCGAGATCGAGAACAGGAAGAAGAAGGACGAGCCGAGCAGCCCGAACTGTTCCGGCTGGAGCTCGAGCTCGTTCACGATCGGCACGCCGGCCAGCCCGACCACGATCTTGTCGGCGAAATTGACCACCATGAGCAGGAACAACAGGAACGTGATTTTCCAGGCGCCCTTCGGCGCCTGCCCTGCCAAATTCCCGGGCGTCGCTGGCGCAGCCATGATTCTTCCCTGTGACGTGTTTGAGCCCTGCTATCGGCCGTAAACTGTGATGCTAGGCACGAGTTACTTGACCACGCAACCCAACATTTCGGCACCGTCCCGTGCGCTGCGATGCGCGGCCCAGGCTACCGCCTGACGCTGTTGTGAACGCAACCCGCACCCGATCACGATCGTGTCGTCATATCATTGAGACGCTGATCTGCAACCACGCCGCTGATATCCAGCCCCAAACATCGGAGACATCATGACCCGCCCCGTTCGTTGCGCGGCAGCCGCCGGCCTCTTCGCCCTCTCCATGCTCATTCCGGGATTGGCGGTCGCAGAGGATGGCAAGACGCCGGACTACCAGGCGATCGTCGCGGCGCCAGACCGCAGCGAGGCCGACCGGCAGACTGACCAGCGCCGCGAACCTGCGAAGATGCTGGCCTTCACCGGCATCAAGGAAGGCATGAAGGTGCTCGATATGGAGGCCAATGCCGGATATTCGACCGAGCTTCTGGCGCGCGCGGTCGGGCCGGCCGGCACGATCTATGCCCAGGACCCCGCCTCGATCATCGAGCGCATCGTCAAGGACAAGTTCGACAATCGCGCCAAGGGCCCGGCGATGAAGAACGTCGTGCATGTGGTGCGGGACTTCGACGATCCGATCCCGCCCGACGTCTCCAATCTCGACATGATCACGTTTTTCTACGCCTATCACGACGTGACCTACATGCCGGTCGACCGCGCCAGGATGAACGCGAAAATGTTCGCCGCGCTGAAGCCCGGCGGCTATCTGATCATTGCCGATCATTCCGCCAGGAAAGGCGACGGCACGAGCGTGGCCCATACCCTGCACCGGATCGAGGAAGCGACGCTGCGCCAGGAAATCGAGGCGGCCGGCTTCAAGCTCGTGGCCGAGGGCGATTTCCTGCACCATCCCGAGGATCCCCGCGACGACAAGGTGTTCAAGCCGGCGGTTCCGGTCGACGAATTCGTGCTGAAATACCAGAAGCCGATCTGAGACTTTGCGCCGCTCGGCGCGGCGGATTAAGAACAGGCGGTGCTGAGCGTTCGCAACCTGACCAAGAGCTACCGTGCGGCCGGCGAGGAGATCGCCGTGCTGCGCGGCGTCGATCTCGACATCAAGGCCGGCGAGCGTGTCGCGCTCACCGGCGAATCCGGCTCGGGCAAGAGCACGCTGCTGCACCTGATCGCAGGGCTCGACGCCGCCGATGATGGCGAGATCGTGCTGGACGGCGCCAACGTGACCAAACTGTCCGATGCAGAACGGGCGGCGCTGCGGCGCGGCCGGCTCGGCCTGGTGTTCCAGCAGTTCAACCTGATCCCGAGCCTGAATATCGGCGACAATCTCGCGTTCCAGGCGCGCATCGCCGGCCGTCACGACGCCGCCTGGCACGGCGAGCTGGTCAAGCGGCTCGGCCTCACGCCGCTGCTCAGGCGCTATCCCGAGCAATTGTCCGGCGGCCAGCAGCAGCGGGTCGCGATCGGACGCGCGCTCGCCACAAGGCCGCTGCTGCTGCTTGCCGACGAGCCGACCGGCAATCTCGACGAGGCCACCGCCGACGGCGTGCTGGCGCTGACCCGCGATCTCGTCGAACGCACCGGCTGCGGCTTCCTGATGGTGACGCACAGCGCGCGGCTCGCCGCAACCCTCGACCGCCACGTCACCCTGCACGCCGGGCGGATCGCATGAGGCGCGCGCTCTGGACCCTGGCCGTGCTGCTCAGCCATTGGCGGCGGCATCCGATGCAGCTCGCGACGCTCGTGATCGGACTCGTCTCCGCCACCGCGCTGTGGAGCGGCGTGCAGGCGTTGAACCAGCAGGCGCGCATCTCCTACGATCGTGCGGCCGCCGTGTTCGGCGGCGCGCGCACCGCCACGCTGGTCGGCCGCAGCGGCGCGACTTTCCCGCAGGAATTGTTCGTGAAGCTGCGCCGCGCCGGCTGGCCGGTGTCGCCGGTGCTCGAAGGCCGCGTCCAGATCGAGGGCCGTCTCTATCGCCTGCTCGGCATCGAGCCGGTGACCCTGCCGGTCGAAGTCGGCAATGCACCGACGATCGGCAGGAACGATTTGCAGGCCTTCATGACCCCGCCGGGGCGGACCCTGGTCGCGGCGGAGACGCTGGCCGATCTCGGCCTTGCCGAGGGCGCCACGCCGGACATCAGCGGCGGTGCGGCACTGCCGCCGCTGGTCGCGCAGCCGCAACTCGTGCCCGACGTGCTGGTGGTCGACATCGGCGTCGCGCAGCGGCTCCTGCACGAGGAGGATCAGGTTTCGCGGCTCCTGATTGGCAAGACCAACGGTCCGCGCGCGGCGCTGGAGAGCGTGGCCGGCGATGCGCTCCGCCTGCTCGAGCCCGACGCCGAGACCGATCTCGAGCGCCTGACCGACAGCTTCCATCTCAACCTCACCGCGTTCGGGCTGCTGTCGTTCCTGGTCGGCCTGTTCATCGTCAATTCGGCGATCGGGCTCGCCTTCGAGCAGCGCCTGCCGATGCTGCGCACCTTGCGCGCCTGCGGCATTTCCGCGCGACTGCTGAACGCCGTGCTGGTGGGGGAGCTGGTGTCGCTGGCGCTGCTCGCGGGGCTGATCGGGCTCGTCTGCGGCTATTTCATCGCCGGGGCGTTGCTGCCCGATGTCGCGGCGTCGCTGCGCGGCCTCTATGGCGCCGAGGTGCCCGGCGAGCTGACGCTGCGGGGCGAATGGTGGATCGCAGGACTTCTCATCAGCGTCGTCGGCGCGCTCGCCGCGGCCGGCACCAGCCTGGCAAAGGCGATCCGGCTGCCGCTGCTCGCCACCGCGCAGCCCAAGGCCTGGCAGCAGGCGCAACGGCGCTGGCTGATCCTGCAGAGCCTCGGCGCGCTCGCGATCTTCGCGGTCGCCGGCTGGCTGCTGTGGTTCGGCACCTCGCTCGTCGCCGGCTTCGGCGTGCTCGCAGCGCTCCTGCTCGGCGCGGCGCTGGTGCTGCCCGCGCTGCTGGAGCTCGTGCTGTCGCTCGGGCAGCACGCCAGCCGCCGTCCGCTCACCGAATGGTTCTGGGCCGACAGCCGCCAGCAGCTCTCCGGCCTGTCGCTGGCGCTGATGGCGCTGCTGCTCGCGCTCTCCGTCAATGTCGGCGTGGCCACCATGGTGGAGACCTTCAGCCGCACCTTCCTGGCCTGGCTCGACGGCCGGCTCGCCGCCGACGTTTATGTCGCCGCGGCCAACGACGCACAGACCGCCGAGATCAAGACGTGGCTGCAAGCGCGGCCGGACGTCGACGCCGTGATGCAGGGCGGACGGGCGGAGGTGCAGATCGACGGCCTGCCGGTCGAGGTGCTCGGGCTTCCCGATCATGCGACCTATCGTGATCACTGGCCGCTGCTGCAAGCGGATGCGGACGGCTGGGCGAAGCTTTCCGAAGGCCAGACCTGCTTCATCAGCGAGCAGTTCTCTCGCCGCATGAATCTCGGGCTCGGCGATCGCATCGAACTGCCGGCCTCCGGCGGCGCGTGGCCGCTCGCGGTCACGGGCATTTATGCCGACTACGGCAACCCGAAGGGACAGATCGCCGTGAATGCGAACGCGCTGTTCGGCCATTTCAGGGAATTGCCGAGGACACGGTTGGCGCTGCGGGTAGCCCCCGGCAGGATTCCCGCGCTGATCACGGCTCTTTCAGAAAAATTCGGCCTCGATGGCCGCAACCTGCTCGACCAGGCGACGGTGAAGGCGGAATCGACCCGCATCTTCAACCGCACCTTTGCGGTCACCGCGGCGCTCAACGCCTTTACGCTCGGCGTCGCCGGCATAGCCCTGCTGACCAGCCTGTTGACGCTGGCCAATTCGCGCCTGCCGCAGCTCGCACCCCTGTGGGCGATCGGCGTGACCCGGCAGCGGATTGCCGCGATCGAGCTCACCAAGACGCTGTCAGTCGCGCTGATCACGGCGCTGTTCGCGCTGCCGCTCGGCCTCGCCGTGGCCTGGTGCCTGATCGCGATCGTCAACGTCAAGGCGTTCGGCTGGCGCCTGCCGTTCCATGTCTTTCCATTCGAGCTGCTGAAGCTCGTGGCGGTGGCGATGGGCGCCTCGCTGCTGGCTTCGCTGCTGCCGGTCGCCCGGCTGGCGCGCATGCAGCCGGCCAGCCTCGTGAAAGTGTTCGCCAATGAACGCTAGCGTGATCACACGCCGCCACTTCGGACTCGGTGCGCTGACATCGCTTGGCCTCGGTGTTACGCGCGCTGGCGCGCAAGGCTTCGCCGGCTTGAGCGACAGCGCACAGGGCTTTGCCCACGTCATGCCCGGCAAGGTGTTCTCGTTTCCGGCCGATCACGGGCCGCACCCGGATTTTCGCATCGAGTGGTGGTACGTGACCGCCAACCTCAGCGGGCCCGACGGCATCGCCTATGGCATGCAGTGGACGCTGTTCCGCCAGGCGATGGCGCCCGGCGGCGAACGCGAGGGCTGGGCGAATCAGCAGGTCTGGATGGCGCATGCCGCCGTGACAGGCGCCGAATTTCATCGCACCAGCCAGACTTTTGCCCGCGGCGGTATCGGCCAGGCCGGCGTCGAGACGCAGCCGTTCCGGGCCTGGATCGATTCGTGGCAGATGCGCGGCCTCGACGGCATGAACGCGCAGACCGTCGCGCCGCTCGAACTGACGGCATCGGCAAGAGACTTTTCCTACGCGCTGCATCTCGACGCGAGCACGCCGCTGGTGCTGCAGGGCGACGGCGGCTACATCAGGAAGTCGAACGGCGAGCAGGCGACCTATTATTACAGCCAGCCGTTTTTCACCGTGCGTGGCCGCATCGGCGTCGACGACAAGCCGGTCGATGTCACCGGCCAGGCCTGGCTGGACCGCGAATGGAGCAGCCAGTTGCTGGCGCCCGACCAGACCGGGTGGGACTGGTTCGCGCTGCATTTCAAGTCCGGCGAGAAGCTGATGCTGTACCGGCTCCGCCAGCGCGACGGCAGTCCCTATCTTTCCGGCAACTGGATTTCACCCGACGGCCGCGGGCGGCAAATCGCCCCATCCGACATCGAGCTGACGCCACGCGGATCGGTCGAGATCGAGCGGCACACGCTGCCCGTGCGCTGGCATCTCGCGATCCCATCGCTTGCGCTCGCGATCGATTGTGTGCCACTCAATCCGAGGGCCTGGATGGGCACGAGCATTCCCTATTGGGAAGGCCCGATCAGCTTTCACGGCAGCCACGAAGGCGTCGGCTATCTGGAGCTGACGGGATATTAAGCGCGCTACCAAGGGGGATTGCACATGTATCACTACACCGCGCTCGTCACCTGCCTCGCCATTCTCGTCTACTTCATCACCTGTGCCCGTGTGGCGCGTGCGCGCGCCAGATATGGCGTCAAGCTTCCGGCGATCGCGGGTCATCCCGATTTCGAGCGCGTGTTTCGCGTGCAGATGAACACGCTGGAATGGATGCCGATCTTCCTGCCGTCGCTGTGGCTGTTCGCGGTCTACATCAGCGATGCGGTTGCGGCCGGCATCGGCCTGGTGTGGATCATCGGTCGGATTCTCTACATGATCGGCTATGCCGTGGCCGTGGAGAAGCGCGGACCGGGCTTCGGTATCCAGGCGCTGGCTTCCATCGCGCTGTGGATCGGCGCGCTCGGCGCCGTCATCTGGCGGATGGTCAGCGCAGCGTGACGGTTCAACGCCGTGCGCGCAGCAGCGTCTCGGACGGTAGCTCCCCGAACGCGCTGCGATAATCCCTGGCGAAGTGGCCCGGATTGGCGAAATTGCATTCGAAGGCAATGCCGGTGACATTGACCCTGGGGTCGCCCGATAGCAGCGCATCACGCGCGCGCTTGAGCCGAACCGTTTTCGCGAACGCCATCGGCGAATAGCCGCGTGCCGCCTCGAAGGCGCGGAAGATCGATCGCGCGCTGACACCGGCCACCGCCGCGAGGCGCTCGATCGTGACGCCGTCCTGCCAATTGGCTTCGATGTACTCCTCGATCCGGCGCACGACGCCGGAGGCCGGCGCCTTTTCCTGCCGTCCCAGCAGGTGGCTGAAGCTGTGCCTGCTCGCGAACAGGAAGGCGGTCTCGATCGCCTGCTCCAGCTCGGCATGGGCGGCGGACGGCAAGCTTGCGGCGCTCGGGTTGAGCTGCTCCGCCAGGAACAGCACCAGCCGCCTCATGCCTTCCGCATAGGGCCGGCCGGCATCGATGGCGGGAGCAAAGGTCAGTTCACCGCGCGGCCGGACGCCGACCAGCGCGGTCAGCTTCCGCCGCAGCGCCGCCTCGTCGAGGCGGAGCGTCAGGCGCTCATGGGCGGCTTCGCACGCCGTCCGCGACGGTTCGCCGGCAGGCGTGATCGCGAACTGGCGCTCGTTGATGTCCGTGATGATCCCGCCGGCCGAGGTGTTGGCGCGACCCTTGTGGGCGATCTGCAGCCGGACGAAATCGGCCGCGACATGATTGGCCGCGAACTCGCAGGTGGTGGCACCGAAGGCGAGCCGAACCTCCGTCAGCTCGATGAGATTGACGCGCGCCGTGAACGCGCGCGCCTCCGGCAGGTCGATCCGGGTCGCGCCCAGGAGCTTCGAGGCGAGATGGGTGAACTCATCCGCGTTGGACGTGGAGAATACTGGGAAACGATGCAGAGGCCGTGCAGCGGCATCGACCATCGCAGCTACTCATCGAATGCAGAGACGTCGTCAATGGTATCATGGGATGGCGGTAATCATCCAGCGTCGAATGGAGCGACACGTCGTCGCGAGGCACGAGCAACGGCACCCGGCGCCTGCCGCTCGCCGATCTGCACCTCGTCGAGTCCGAGCCCGACGGACGGCGTGCCTCACTTCGTCAGCGGGCAACCGCTTTCCTGGGCCGTGAAGAACGCCTTGTCGCCGGGCACCACCGCGATCTGCTTGTAGTAATCCCACGGCTTCTTGGATTCGGAAGGCTTCTTGACCTCGAACAGATAGAGGTCGTGCACCATGCGGCCGTTCGCGAGCACCTTGCCCTGCGCGAAGGCGTCGTCGACCGGCAGCTCCTTCAGCTTCTTGGCCACCGCATCGGAGTCCTTGGTGCCCGCCGCCTTCACGGCCTTCAGATAGCTCAGCGTCGCCGAATAGGTGCCGGCATGGATCATGCTCGGCATATGGCCGGTGCGCTTGATGAAGCGCTCGGCGAAGGCGCGCGACTTGTCGTCGTGATCCCAATAGAAGCCTTCGGTCAGGACCAGCCCCTGGGCAGCCTCGAGCCCGAGCCCGTGCACTTCCGACAGCGTCATCAGCAGGCCGGCGAGCTTCTGCCCGCCCTTGACGATGCCGAATTCGGCCGCCTGCTTGATCGAGTTGGTGGTGTCGAGGCCGGCATTGGCGAGGCCGACGATCTTCGCCTTCGAGCTCTGCGCCTGCAGCAGGAATGAGGAGAAATCGGACGAGTTCATTGGCACGCGGACCGAGCCGACCACCTTGCCGCCATTGGCGGTGACGATGTCACTGGTGTCCTTCTCCAGTGCATAGCCGAAGGCGTAGTCGGCGGTCAGGAAGAACCAGCTGTCGCCGCCGGACTTCACCAGCGCGCCGCCGGTGCCGACCGCGAGCGCGCGGGTGTCGTAGGCCCAGTGGAAGCTGTAAGGCGTGCAGGCATCGCCCGAGATACGGGAGGTCGCGGCGCCCACCACGATGTCGATCTTCTTCTTTTCCTTCGACAGATCCTGCACTGCGAGCGCCACCGAGGAGGTAGTGAGCTCGGTGATCATGTCGACGCCTTCGGAATCATACCAGCGCCGCGCGATCGCGGTGGCGAGATCGGGCTTGTTCTGGTGATCGGCGGTGACGATCTCGATCTTCTGGCCGAGCACCTCGCCACCAAAGTCCTCGACCGCCATGTGCGCGGCCTCGAGCGAATATTTGCCGCCATAATCGGCATAGACGCCGGACTGGTCGTTCAGGATGCCGATCTTGACGCCCTGCGCCTGGACCGGCATCGCGACCAAGACCGCCCCGATGCTGACCGCCGCCAACAATCCAAACTTCATCTAGTCCTCCCCAGCAGGTTGATGGCGGCAGGATATTTCAAAAAGCACAGCCTGCCCATGGGTTTCATGACGCAGGCGCGCATCGCGCGACGCACTCGGTTCACCTCTCCCCACCGGGGCCCCTGCGGAGAGGTGAGCACCGTCGGTGCTATGACCACCCGACCAAATAGGATCACGCGCTATGCCGCCACGGCCGGCTTCAGGGCCTTGTGCTTGCCGCCGTCGGCGAGGTTGCGCACCACCATATAGAAGATCGGCGTGAAGATCAGACCGAACAGCGTCACGCCGAGCATGCCGAAGAACACGGCGACCCCGACCGCCTGGCGCATTTCCGCCCCGGAGCCGGTGGAGACCACCAGCGGCAGCACGCCGAGAATGAAGGCGAATGACGTCATCAGGATCGGCCGCAGGCGGAGCCGGCAGGCCTCGATCACGGCCTCCAGGCGGTCGCGGCCCTCCGATTCGATGTCGCGGGCGAACTCGACGATCAGGATCGCGTTCTTGGCGGCGAGCCCGACCAGCACCACGAAGCCGATCTGGGTCAGGATGTTGACGTCCTGCCCCATGATCCGCACGCCGAGGGTTGCGGCGAGCAGGCACATCGGCACGATCAGGATGACCGCGAATGGCAGGCTCCAGCTGCCATATTGCGCGGCCAGCACCAGATAGACGAACAGCACGCAGATCGGGAATACCAGGAGCCCGGCATTGCCGCCATTGACCTGCTGATAGGACAGGTCGGTCCAGTCGTAGGAGAAGCCGCTCGGCAGCGTCTCATCGGCGAGCTGCTTCATGACGTTGATCGCGGTGGCCGAGCTGACGCCGGGCAGGGTGTCGCCCTGCAGCTCGGCGGCCGGGTAGAGATTGTAGCGCGCGACGCGGTCGGGACCCGAGATGTCCTTGAAGTCCACCACGCTGCCGAGCATCACCATGTCGCCGGCGGCGTTGCGGGTGCGCAGCCGCGCGAGGTCCGAGTTCTCTTTCCGGAACGGCAGGTCGGCCTGCGCCGTGACGTGGTAGGTACGGCCGAACAGATTGAAGTCATTGACATAGGCCGAACCGAAATAGGTCTCGATCGTATCGGTGATGTTCTGGATGGGCACGCCGAGCTTCTGCGCCCGGATGCGGTCGATGTCGACGAACACCTGCGGCGTGTTGGCGGTGAACGGCGAGAACACCGAGGTCAGCCCCGGTGCCCTGCGTGCGGCGCCGACCAGTTCGTCGGTCGCCTTTGCCAGAAGCTCGGGGCCGCGGCCCTGGCGATCCTGGATGCGCATGGTGAAGCCGCCGCCGGTGCCGATGCCGGGAATCGGCGGCGGCGGGATCACGATGATGAAGGCGCCTTCGATCGCGGACAGGCGCTTGCGCAGATCGGCGGTGATCGCCCTCGCCGTCAGGCCCTTTTTCAGCCGGATCTCCGGCTCCTCGAACACCGGAAACAGCGCGGCGGCGTTGCTGGCCTGGGTCCGCGTGGCGCCCGACAGGCCGGAGAACGCCGCGACGCGGATAATGCCCGGCGTATCCAGCGCGGTCGTCTCGATCCGCCGCACGATCTCGGTGGTTCGCGCCAGCGAGGCGGCGCCCGGCAGCTGCGCCGAGATGATGACATAGCCGCGATCCTGCGCGGGGATGTAGCCCTGCGGGGTGGTCGCGAGCAGCCAGCCGGCGCTGCCGATCAGCACGACATAGATCAGCAGCATCACGATGCGATAGCGGATCACGAAGCCGGCCGCATCCGCATAGAAATTGGACAGGCGGTCGAAGCCGCGGTTGAACACGCCAGTGAAGGCCTCCCAGCCGCGCCCGATCAGGTTCCAGCGCGCCGCCGGCCGCTTCGCCTCGTGCGGCACCAGGATCTGCGAGGCCAAGGCCGGCGACAGCGTCAATGAGCAGAAGCAGGAGATCGCGGTCGCGACCGCGATCGTCACCGCGAATTGCTGGAAGAACTGTCCGGAGAGGCCGCCGAGGAAGGCGGTCGGCACGAACACCGCGCACAGCACCAGCGCGATCGAGACCAGCGCGCCGCCGACCTCCTCCATGGTCCGGAGCGCCGCATCCTTGCGGCCCATGCCGTCGCGCAGATGCCGCTCGACATTCTCCACCACGACGATGGCGTCGTCGACCACGATGCCGACGGCAAGCACGAGGCCGAACAGCGTGAGATTGTTGATGGCATAGCCGAGCGCGGCCATGATCGCGAAGGTGCCGACCAGCGATACCGGGATCGCGGCGATCGGGATGATCGCCGGCCTGTAGCCCTGCAGGAACACCAGCACCACGACGACCACCAGGATCATCGCCTCGTAGATGGTCTTGATCAGCTCGTGAATCGATTGGGCGATGAACTCGGTCGGGTTGTAGCCGATATTGTAGTCGAGCCCCTTCGGGAAGTTCGCCTTGAGCTTCGTCATGGTATCGGAGATGCCCTTGGCGGTCGCCAGCGCGTTCGATCCGGGGCGCTGCGTCACCAGCATCGCGACCGCGGTCTTGCGCAACAGGAAGCTGTTGGTGGAATAGTCGAGCGCGCCGAGCTCGATCCGCGCCACGTCGCGCAGACGCACGGTGCGGCCGTCGGCGCCGGCCTTGATCAGGATGTTCTCGAACTCGTCGATGTCGCGGAGCCGCCCGGTGAAGGTGAGGTTGGGCTGGAAGGCGCGGTCGCCGATCGGGGGACCTGCGAGCTGGCCGCCGGTGATCTGCAGGTTCTGCGCCCGGATCGCCGCCAGCACATCGCCGGCGGTGAGCCCGATATTGGCGATCTTGTCCGGATCGAGCCAGAGCCGCATCGAATAGTCGCGGGCGCCGAAGATCTGGATGTCGCCGATGCCGTCGAGCCGCAGCAGCTGGTCGCGGATCTGGAGCAGCGCGTAGTTCGAGATGTAGAGCTGGTCGAACGTGTCGTCCGGCGACAGCATGAACACGACCATCAGAATGTCGGGACTGTTCTTGCGGGTGACGACGCCGATGCGCTGCACTTCCTCCGGCAGTTGCGGCTGAGCGATCGCGACGCGGTTCTGCACCAGCACCTGGGCCTTGTCGAGATCGGTGCCGAGCTTGAACGTGATGGTGATGGTGAGCTGGCCGTTCGAGGTCGCCTGGCTGTAAATGTACAGCATGTCCTCGACGCCGTTGATCTGCTGCTCGATCGGGGCCGCGACCGTGTCGGAGATGGTCTGCGCCGAGGCGCCCGGATATTGCGCGGTAACGACCACGGTAGGCGGCACGACTTGCGGATATTCCGCGACCGGCAGCGTGGTGTAGGCGAGCGCGCCGACGATCAGCAGCACGATGGACAACACCATCGCGAGGATCGGCTGGTTGATGGAGAGGCGGCCGAGGTTCATGACTTGCCGCCTGCGCCTTGTACCGGATGCGGAGTAACCTTGGCGCCGACGCGGGCGCGCTGGATGCCGTCGACGATGACGCGGTCCTCCGCCTTCAGGCCTTCGCGGATCACGCGCAGACCGTCGTCCAGCGGGCCGAGCATCACCGGCCTCGCCTCGACGGTGTCGTCATCCTTGACCACGAACACGATCTTGCGCGACTGGTCGGTCCCGATCGCGGTGTCAGGAATCAAAAGCGCCTCGTAGGGCGAACTGCCGATCAGCCGTACGCGGCCGAACTGGCCGGGCAATATCGACAGGTCATGGTTGTCGATCACGGCGCGGCTGCGCAGCGTGCCCGTGGAGACGTCGAGCCGGTTGTCCAGGAAATCCATATGGCCGTCATGCGAGGGCTTCGTCTCGCCGACCAGCGTCACCTGCACCGGATTGGCGGTGTTGCGCGAGCTCGGCCGCCGGCCCTCGAACCACAGCCTGTTGTTCTTGAGATAGGTCGCTTCGTCGACGTCGAAATAGAAGTAGATGGGGTCCATCGAGACGATGGTGGTCAAGAGCGTCGAGTTGCCATTGTCGCTGCCGCTCACGAGGTTGCCGATGCTGACGAGATGGCGGCTGACCCGACCGCTGATCGGCGCCACCACATGCGTGAACTCGACGTTGAGCTGGGCGGCCTTCAGCGCGCCTTCGGCGATGGTTTCGGAGGCGTGCGCGGCCTGCAGCGCCTGGCGGCGCTGGTCGACGGTCTGTTCGGAGACGGCGCTGGTCTGGACCAGGTTCAGTCCGCGATCGAGCTCGCGCTTGGCAAGCTCGGTCTTGGCGCGCGCATCCGCGAGCTGTCCGTCCGCCTGGGCCGCCACCGCCTCGAACGGCCGCGGATCGATGATGTAGAGCAGGTCGCCGGCATGCACCATGTCACCGTCCTTGAACTCGACATTGGTGACGAAGCCGCCGACGCGGGCGCGGACCTGAACTTCCTCGACCGCCTCGAAGCGGCCGGTGAACTCGTCCCAATCGGTGACCGTGCGCTTCACCGGCGGTGCCACCGTGACCGGCAGCGCCGGCGGTGCGGCCGCGGCGGCCTGCGGTTTCTGATCGCAACCGGCAAGCAGGCCGGCCAACAGGATCGATGTCGAGAGGGCGCCCAGATGTCGGATGCCAGCCATGATGTTTCGACCGAAAAATGAAGATGGAGTCGCGACGCTCAACGAACCTACCCTCCGCCCTGTGCGGCGAACCAACGCCGCCCCCCTGTCGGCGCGGGAACCACGGATGTTTCCGGTCGCGCCACCGCCAAGACGGCCCGCCGGCCGGTCTCGGTCACACTTTGCATCTTCCTGGGCCAGTTTTGTGGCGCAAATTTTTTTCAGTTGGACGACGAAGGTGGAATAATCGTTTGAATGTGAAAACTGCCTGGTTGGGCAGCTTGCCACCGGGCACCGGCGCCGCCTACGGTCAGCCGCTGTCGCGCAGCACCAGCTCGAAACCGAGATCGATGCGGCGCGGCCCCTCGCGCGTCAGCATCAATCGCGCGGCCGTGCGGCCGATCGCATCGCCATGGACGCGGATGGTAGACAGGCTCGGCGCGATCAGCCGACCCATTTCGAGATCACCCAGCCCCACCACGGCGACCGGCTGCGCCGCCGCCGGCCCTTCCCGCAGCAGGCCGGCCTGCCGCAGCCCCGACATGAAGCCGATGGCATGGGCGTCGTTCGCCGCGAACACCGCGTCGACGCCGGGCAATTCCGCGAGCGCCGCCACGCTGCCGGAGGCATTGCGCGCCAGAACCAGGCGACGCGCCGCGAGCTGCCCGGCCCCGAGCAGGGTGTCGTTGAAACCGTTCCAGCGCCGCGTCGCGCGTGGATCGTCGCCGCCGATGAAGGCGAAGCTCTGCCGCCCCTGCGCGAGGAGATGCGTGGCGACGGCCGCGCCCGCGGCGTAATTGTCGAAACCGGCCACCGCGTCGATCGGCTCGGGCGGCAGTTCCCAGGTCTCGATCACGGGGATGCCGGCGCGTCGCAGCAGCCGTGCGCCGTCCGCGGTCGCCGGCGATCCGACCATGATGATGGCCTCGGGCCGTCGCGACAGCAGTGCCGCGAGCATGTGGTCCTCGCGCGCCGCGTCGTAGCGCGACTGCGCGAGAATCACGGCATAGCCGAGCGGCTCCAGTTCGTCGGAGAGGCCCTGCACCGTGTCGGCGAAGATCGAGTTGGCGATGGTCGGCACCAGCACGCCGACCGATTTGGTGCGCGCGCCGGCGAGCGCACCGGCAAGCTGGTTCGGCACATAGCCGAGCTCCCGCATCGCCGCTTCGACCCGGGCCCGGGTTTGCGGTGCCACCATGTCCGGCAGCCGCAGCACGCGGCTGACGGTGATGGCCGACACGCCGGCCCGCTCCGCCACGGCGGACAGGGTCGGTGCGGCAGGGAGCTCGTTCTCGGGTGGAATCATCGAGGAACCGTCGAAATGGCCCGGGCTGGATACACCAGGCTGCTTGCAGATGCACAATGATAGCGCTATCATACGCTAATGATAGCGCTGTCATGACCGAATTGAACGAACCAGGGAGTAAATGAATGATCTCGGATGAGGATGTCGCAGCCTACCGTCGCGACGGCGTGATCATGGTGCCCGACGTGCTGGACGCCGCGGCGCTGACCCGCCTGCGCCAGGTGATAGCGGAAATCGTGGCCGGCGCGGCCGAGGTGACCGAGCACACCGACGTCTACGACCTGGAGCCCAATCATAGCCGCGACAATCCGCGGGTGCGGCGGATCAAGACCCCGCACAAGGTTCATCCGATCTTCAACGAGATCGTGCGCAGCCAACCGGTGATCGACATATTGACAAAACTGCTCGGCCCGGGGCTCAGGCTACACGGCTCCAAGCTCAACATGAAATCGGCGCAGTATGGCTCGCCCGTCGAATGGCACCAGGACTGGGCGTTCTATCCGCACACCAATGACGACGTGCTCGCGATCGGCGTATTGCTGGACGATTGCGATCTCGAGAACGGGCCGATGCTGGTGACGCCCGGCACGCACAACCGCGAGATCTGGAACCATCATGACGAGGACGGCTATTTCGCCGGCCTGATCGATCCCGACCTGATCGGCGAAGAAATCAGACGCGCTGTTCCTTGCGTCGGCAAGGGCGGCACCATGTCGTTCCATCACGCCCGCGCGCTGCACGGCTCGGCGACCAACACCTCGAATCGGCCACGCAACCTGCTGCTCTACGAGGTCACAGCCAGCGACGCCTGGCCGCTGATGGGCGTGAAGGATTTCGACGAGTTCAACAGCCGCCTGCTCAGCGGCGGCACCGTGATCACGCCACGGCTGGCCGACGTGCCGGTGCGGATGCCGCTGCCGCCCGCCAAGCGCCAGGGCTCGATCTACGAGACCCAGTCCGCAGCGAAGAAATCCTACTTCACCAAGGCGGCATAAGCCGAACAAGACACAGCGCGCGGCCGATCCGCGCGCTGTCCGCATTGCAAGACAATGACAATAAACATCCGGGGAGTAAAACAATGACGGCAATGTCGGCCGAGCCATCGGCGTCCGCGCGCTTGCGCGTGATCATCGCGGCCTGCATCGGCTCCGCGCTCGAATGGTACGACTTCTTTCTTTACGGCACCGCGGCGGCGCTGGTGTTCGGCGAGCTGTTCTTCCCGAAAGGCGACCCGGTCATCGGCACCATGCTGGCCTTCCTGACCTTCGGCGTCGGCTTCGTGGTGCGGCCGCTCGGCGGCGTCCTGTTCGGCATCCTCGGCGACCGTTTCGGGCGCAAGCCGGTGCTGGTCACCACGCTGTTGATGATCGGCATCGGCACTACCGCGATCGGCGTGCTGCCGACCTATGCCCAGATCGGCTATTGGGCGCCGCTACTGCTGGTCACCCTGCGCGTGATCCAGGGGCTCGGCGCCGGCGCCGAATATGGCGGCGCGGTGATCTATCTGGTCGAGAACGCGCCGCCAAAGCGCCGCGGCTTCTGGGGCAGCTTCGCGCCGCTCGGCGTCTCGATCGGCAATCTGCTCGCGGCCGGCGCCTTCGCGCTGGTGACGCCGCTGTCGCATGACGACCTGTTGAGCTGGGGCTGGCGGCTGCCGTTCCTCGCCAGCTTCCTGCTGATCCTGGTCGGCATCTTCGTGCGGCTGCGGGTGGCGGAAACGCCCGTCTATGTCGAGGCGGTGGTGGCGCGCGGCAAGGTCGAGCAGAACCCGGCGATGGAGGCGCTGCGCCGGCATCCCCGCAACTTCATGGTCGTGCTCGGCGCCCGGCTCGCGGAGAACGGCCTCGGCTATCTCTTCCCGGTGTTCGGCCTGTCCTATGTCATCACCACGCTGGGCGTGCCGAAAGCGGACGCGCTGAGCGCGTTGATGCTCGCCTTCTTCGTCGAGCTGTTCGCGATCGTCGGCTTCGCATCGCTCTCCGACCGGATCGGGCGCCGTCCGGTCTATCTGTTCGGCGCGCTCTGCGGCGTGGCCTTCGCCTTCCCGTTCTTCTGGCTGGTCGGGACCAAGCAGTGGATCTTCATCGCGGCTGCCTTCATCATCGCCCGCGCCGTGGTGACGGCGGCGATGTTCGGCCCGCAGGCGGCGTATTTCGCCGAGCTGTTTCCGCCGCAGCGGCGCTTCGCCGGGTTCGCCTTCGCACGCGAGCTCGGCTCGCTGCTCGCCGGCGGACCGGCGCCGTTCCTCGCCGCCTATCTGGTGGCGATCTCCGGAAGCTGGTGGCCGGTCGCCTGCTACGCCGCGCTGCTCGCAGGCCTGACCGCCATCGCGATCTGGGCCGGGCCGGAGACCTATGCCGAGGACATCACCGCCGACGCCACGCCTGACGACGCGGTGCATCCGGACGTGGTGCCATTGCGAGCGTAACTCGGCCGGTCCCGCAACGCCATCTTCGCACATGACGTCGCCGGTTTGCTCCGCTAACATCCTCCCGAGAGAACAGAACCGGCGAAGCCGGAATGTCCCCGGAGGACAAGCGTGCACAAGGGCCGTGTCGTTTTCGGCGCCATGGACGAGGTCGTATTCGGCCATCCGGCGGCCGGTGCCATCGTCGAGAAAATGGATCGGCTCGGGGCCTCCCGCGCCTTCCTGATGGTCTCCGGGACGTTGAACCGGCAGACCGATGAGATCAGCAAGATCAAGCAAGCGCTCGGGCCACGCTGCGCCGGCGTGTTCGACGCGATGCCGCAGCATACGCCACGCGAGGCCGTCATTGCCGCCGCCGAGCAGGCCCGCGCCGCGGGCGCCGACCTCATCGTCACCGTCGGCGGCGGCTCGATCACCGACGGCGCCAAGGCGGTGCAGCTCTGCCTCGCCAACGACATCAGGAGCGTCGACGGCATCGACGCGGTCCGCGCGGTGAAGGGCGTCCCGCCCGCGATGCAGCCGCCTGCGGTGCGGCAGATCAGCGTGCCGACGACGATCGCCGGCGGCGAGTTCACCGCCCTTGCCGGCGTCACCAACATGCGGACCAAGGTCAAGGAGTTGCTGCGTCACGATCTCGCCGTGCCGCGCGCCGTGATCCTGGATCCCGCGATCACCGTGCACACGCCGGAATGGCTGTTCCTCTCCACCGGCATCCGCGCCGTCGATCATTGCGTCGAAGGCCTCTGCTCGCGCGAGGCGCATCCTTATGCCGATGCGCAGGCGCTGAAAGGACTCTCGATGCTGACCGAGGGCCTCGCCCGGGTGAAGGCCGACGCCGGCGATCTCGATGCGCGGATGGATTGCCAGATCGGCACCTGGCTCTCGACCGGGCCGCTCGCCGTCGGCGTGCCGATGGGCGCGAGCCACGGCATCGGCTATGTGCTCGGCGCGGCCTACGGCGTGCCGCACGGCTACACGTCCTGCGTGATGCTGCCTTTCGTGATGCGCTGGAACAAACCGGCCAACGCCGAGCGCCAGGCGCTGGTCGCGACTGCCATGGGCCATCCCGGCGAGGACGCCGGCGACGTGCTCGATGCCTTCATCCGCTCGCTCGGCATGCCGCGCAGCCTGCGCGAGGTGAAGATCGCCCCCGAACATTTCGACGAGATCGCCAGGCAATCGATGATGACGCCCTGGGTGCCGCGCAATCCGCGCCATATCGGCGGCCCCGCCGAGGTCCGCGAAATCCTCGACCTCGCCGCATAGGAGGACCGCCCGACCATGTATACCGGCAAGCATGCGCATCTGCGGCCATTGCAACCTGCCTTCATCATGGCGAGCACCGGCGAGGCTGTGACCTATCGGGAGCTGGACGCGCGCAGCAACCGCCTGGCGCATCTGTTTCGCCGGCACGGGCTGAAGCGGCTCGACCACTATGCGATCTTCATGGAGAACAACAACCGCTATCTCGAAGCCTGCGGCGCCGGTGAGCGCTCCGGCCTGTATTTCACCTGCGTCAATTCCTTTCTCACGCCGGCCGAGCTCGCCTATATCCTCAACAACAGCCAATCCCGCATCCTCGTCACATCAGTGGCGAAGCTCGACGTCGCGCGCGAGGCGCTGAAAGAGACAAAGGTCGAGCTCTGCATTGTCGTCGATGGACCGGGCGAGAGCGATCGCATCATGGGCCTTTCGGAAGCGACCGCCGGCTTGCCGACAACGCCGATCGCTGACGAGATGATCGGCACCGCGATGCTGTATTCGTCCGGCACCACCGGCCGGCCGAAGGGCATCCTGCGTCCGCTGCAGGAGGTGCCGCCGGAACAGAACCTGCCGATGTTCGATTTCCTGATAAAACTCTGGCAGTACCGCGAGGGCATGATCTATCTCTCGCCCGCGCCTCTGTATCATTCGGCGCCGCAGGCCGCGGTGAACCTGACCATTCGCATGGGCGGCACCGCGATCATCATGGAGAAGTTCGACCCCGAGCATTACCTGCAGCTCGTGGAGAAATGGGGCGTCACCCATAGCCAATTGGTGCCGACCATGTTCTCGCGCCTGCTGAAGCTGCCCGATCAGGTGCGCACGCGCTACGATCTGTCGTCGCTGGAGATCGCGATCCACGACGCCGCACCCTGTCCGGTGCTGGTCAAGGACGACATGATCAAATGGTGGGGGCCGATCATCCAGGAATATTACGGCGCCACCGAAGGCCTCGGCTTCACCGCGTGCAACTCGCAGGAATGGCTCGCGCATCGCGGCACCGTCGGCAAAGTGCTGCTCGGCGACCTGCACATTCTCGACGAGAACATGCAGAAGTGCCCGGCCGGCACGCCCGGCACCGTGTGGTTCAAGACCGCCTCGCCGTTTGAATATTTCAACGATCCGGCCAAGACGGCCGAGGCACGCTCGGCGGACGGCACGATGAGCACGGTCGGCGACGTCGGCTATGTCGACGAGGACGGCTATCTCTATCTCACCGACCGCGCCACCTTCATGATCATCTCCGGCGGCGTCAACATCTACCCGCAGGAATGCGAGAACCTGCTGATCACCCATCCGAAGATCGCCGATGCCGCGGTGTTCGGGGTGCCCCATCCCGATCTCGGCGAGGAGGTCAAGGCGGTGGTGCAGGTGATGCCCGGTATCGAGCCGTGCGAGGCGCTCGCCGAGGAATTGATCGCCTTCTGCGGCCAGTCGCTGTCGCGCCAGAAGGTGCCGCGCTCGATCGATTTCGAGGACGAGCTGCCACGCTTGCCGACCGGCAAGCTCTACAAGCGCCTGTTGCGCGACCGCTACTGGGGCAACAAGAACTCGCGGATCGTATAGGCGCGCCTCACTCCGCCGGCACGCCAAGCTCGGCCGGCTGCGGCGCAGTCCCGCGCGTCCGGCTGGTCAGCAGCAGCACGCCGTTGCTGATGACGAGGCCGAGTGCGGCGATGGCGCTCGCCCAGGCAAAGGCGTGATCCGAACGGGCGAGCAGGCTCACCGTCAGGGGGCCCGCGATCTGGCCGGCGCCGAACGCGGCCGTCATCACCGCGACCGCCTGCGAGGCCGGCGCGCCGCCGAGCCGCAGCGCCTCCTTGATACCCGCCATGGTAATGATCACGAAGGTGCCGCCGACGCACAACGCCGACAGCAGCAGCGTCGGCACGTTGACGGCGAGCGCTGGCGCGAGCACGCCGGCGGCGAGCACCCATTTCGCCCGCATCCACAATTGCCGCGGCGCGAGGCTGCGGCCGAGCCAGGCGCTGGCGAAGGTCGAGAGCGCCGCGGCAACCCCGAACACCGGCCAGATCAGCCCGAACAGCCTGGGATCATCGACATAGCCGCGTGCCACCGCCGGAAGGAAAGTTGCCGGGATGATGTAGCCATAGCCGAAGGCGGCGTAGCAGGCGGCCGCGACCAGCGCCGGACCTGGCAGCCTGCGGAGAGACGGCTCTCGTGCCGGCGCCGCCTGCCCGGCATCGGCCTCGAGCGGACGCCAAAGCACCGCGACCAGCGTGAGGGTGACGGTGCCGAGCGCGATCCAGGTCGCGCGCGAGCCGACCGCGCCAAGGCCGGCGACGAGACCGAACAGGCCAGCAAACGCGATGCCGATGCCGACGCCGGAGAAGACGTGGCCCGCCCATTGCTCCCGGCCGTGCCGCGTGAGCAATGGCATCGCCCAGGCCGAGGTCCCGACGAAAACGAAGGCGCTCGCCACGCCGGCGAGAAAGCGCAAGACCAGCCATAGCGGCTGCCCCCCGGCGAAGCCCATCGCGAGCGTGGTCAGCCCGACCGCCACCAGACCCCACCGGATCGCGCGCGCCGGCCGCGGTGCCAGCGCGATGCAGGACAGCGCGCCCGCGAGGTAACCGACATAATTGGCGATCGCGAGCCAGCCGCCCTGCGCCAGCGTCAGACCGGCATCGCCCTGCATCAGCGGCAGGATCGGTGTCAGGGAAAAGCGGCCGATGCCCATCGCGCTCGCCAGCGCCAGCAGGCCGATGAGCGCGGCAAGGGCGGCGGACGGTATCGCTGATTTCTCGTTCATTGCTCTCGATTACACCACCGGAATGTTCTAGAATATTGAAAATGACAGCCTTTGTTATTCTCGATAAATGAATGGTGGCCGCATGAACTTCGCTGATCTCCAGGTGTTCAAGAGCGTCGTCGACGAGGGCGGGGTGATCCGCGCCGCCCAGAAGCTGCACCGCGTTCCTTCCGCGGTGACGACCCGCATCAAGCAGCTCGAAGCGTCGGTGGGCGTGAAGCTGTTCCATCGCGACCGGCAGCGGCTGCATCTGTCGCCGGCCGGCGAATTGCTGCGGGACTACGCCGAGCGGCTGATCCGGCTCTCGGACGAGGCGCGCGACGCGGTGTCGGGAACGGCGCCGCGCGGCACCTTCCGCCTGGGCGCGCTGGAGAGCACGACCGCGAGCCGGCTGCCGCCGATTCTCGCGGCCTTCCACGCCCGTCATCCGGACGTGCGGCTGGAGCTTTCGACCGGCACCAACGATGGGCTGCTGGAGCGGCTGGCCGAGCGGAAGCTCGACGCCGCCTTCATTTCGGAGCCGCCGCGTGCGGATTCGTTCGAGCATGTCCCGGTGTTCGCCGAACGCCTGACGCTGATCTCCAGCGCCGATCATGCGCCGATCAGGCGGCCGCGCGACGTCGAGGGCGATTCGATCATCGCCTTTCCGGAAGGATGCGCCTATCGGCGCGTGCTGCAGCGCTGGCTTGGGCGCGACAGCCTCGCGACCCTGCGTGTGCTGGAGCTCGCGTCCTATCACGCGATCGTCGCCTGCGTGACCGCGGGCGCCGGCATCGCGCTGATGCCGGAGGCGGTGCTCGACGCCATGCCGCAGGCGAAGGTGCTGCGGCATTCGATCCCGAAGGCACAGTCCGACATCACGACGCCGCTGGTCTGGCGCCGCGGCGAAACATCCGCCTCCGTGCTCGCGCTGCGCACGCTGGTTCTGTCCCAGCCGAAGCAGAAGCGCTGACAGGCACGCCCTCTTTGATTTTGCGGAGGGTGGATCGATGCACAGCTCGGGCTCATGCCGCGAGAACGCGAATGCATGTCTCAATTCCGTCGGGTGGGCTAAGCGCGTCTTGCACCAAAGCATGCCACGCAAGGAAAGGAGCGTGCCCACCATCGCGAGCCGTGCTGTCGACACATGGTGGGCACGCTCTCGTCTTGGTGTGGCGCGCTTCAGTGCAAGACGCCGCCTGGCCCACCCGCGCACCTTGCTGTTTGAGACGTTGAATACGACCGCAACGCGCCACCAACCGCGCTACACGTGTCCGCCGAATTATCAATGTGACGCAGGGCCTTGGCGGTTGCTTCGGCTCCTTGCGCTGGCTATCGTCCTGCCGCAATCGGCCGGGACATCGGGCCAGAAATAGGGCCATCGGAACAAGGCCGAACGAAGGGGAGAAAGCCATGCGCCGCGGACGCGCTTTTGCCGCCGCACTGTTGTCTTTGCTGATGCTGTCGGGCGCGGCCCGCGCCGAAGAGCCGAAGCAGGGCGGCATCCTCCGGATCTACCACCGCGACAGCCCCGGCAGCGCTTCGATCCACGAGGGCGCAACCTATTCGGTCAACATTCCCTTCATGCCGGTGTTCAACAACCTCGTCATCTTCGACCAGAACAAGGCCCAGAACAGCATGGACGACATCGTCCCGGAACTGGCCGAGAGCTGGGCCTGGAGCGCCGACAGGAAGACGCTGACGTTCAAGCTCAGGCAGGGCGTGAAATGGCATGACGGCAAGCCGTTCACCGCAGCCGACGTCAAGTGCACCTTCGACATGCTGATGGGCAAATCGCAGCAGAAGTTCCGCCAGAACCCGCGCAAGGCGTGGTACGATCAGGTCAACGACGTCACCACCAACGGCGACACCGAGGCGTCGTTCAACCTGAAACGACCGCAGCCGTCGCTGCTCTCGCTGCTCGCCTCGGGCTACACGCCGGTCTATCCCTGCCACGTCTCGCCGGCGGAGATGCGCACCCATCCGATCGGCACCGGCCCGTTCAAGTTCGTCGAGTTCAAGGCCAACGAGTCGATCAAGCTCGTGCGCAACCCCGACTACTTCAAGAAGGGCCTGCCGCATCTCGACGGCATCGAATTCACCATCATCCCGAACCGATCGACCGCGATCCTTGCCTTCGTCGCCGGCAAGTTCGACATGACGTTCCCGACGGAAGTGTCGATCCCGCTGCTGAAAGACGTCAAGGCGCAGGCGCCGAACGCAACCTGCGTGGTGGCGCCGAACAACGTCGCCACCAACATCATCGTCAACTCCTCCGATCCGCCGTTCAACAATGCCGACATCCGCCATGCGCTGGCGCTGGCGCTCGACCGCAAGGCATTCATCTCGATCATGTTCGAAGGCCAGGGCGACGTCGGCGCCTCGATGCAGCCCGCGCCCGAAGGGCTGTGGGCGATGCCGAAGGAAATGCTGGCATCCATTCCCGGCTACGGCCCCAATATCGAGGCCAACCGCGAGGAGGGACGCAAGCTGATGCAGAAGGCGGGCTTCGGCCCCGACAAGCATCTCCAGGTCAAGGTCTCCACCCGCAACATCGCGGTCTACCGCGACCCAGCCGTGATCCTGATCGACCAGCTCAAGAGCATCTATATCGACGGCGAGCTCGACGTGGTGGACACGGCACAATGGTTCCCGAAGGTGGCGCGGCGCGACTATGCGCTCGGCCTCAATCTCACCGGCAACGCCGTCGACGATCCCGACCAGACCTTCTACGAGAACTATTCCTGCGGCTCGGAACGCAACTACACCAACTACTGCAACCGCGACATCGAGAAGCTGTTCGACCAGCAGTCGGAGGAGACCGACCTCGACAAGCGCAAGAAGCTGGTCTGGGAGATCGACAAGAAGCTGCAGGAGGACGTCGCCCGCCCGATCATCTTCTACGCCCGGACCGGCACCTGCTGGCAACCCTACGTCAAGGGTGTCACGGTGATGGTGAACAGCTCCTATAACGGTTATCGCTACGAGGATGTGTGGCTCGACAAGTGACATTGCATCCAAGCCACCCGGCCGATCCAGGGCTATCGATGGGAAGGCAGCCTTTTCGCGGCTCATCCTTCGAGACGCCCGCCTCCGGCGGGCTCCTCAGGATGAGGGCTGTGCTCGCGGCGAAATGCCAGACCCTCATGGTGAGGGCGCGGCAACGCCGCGCGTCTCGAACCATGAGGCCCCGAACGATTGCACCCCGTGCGATTGCCCATCAGGCCGATCGAAGGAGTTAGGAAGGTGCTTGCCTATATCGTGCGACGCCTTGCCCTGATGCTGGTGACGCTGATCGGCATCTCGATCGTCATCTTCTTCCTGCTGCGCGTCGTGCCCGGCAACATCGTCGACATCCTGTTCGACGCGGCGGGCATGGTCGATCCCGCCGACAAGCACGAGCTCGAGCGGCAGCTCGGGATCGACCAGCCGCTGGTCCTGCAATACCTGCACTGGATCTTCGGCCTGCTGCATGGCGATCTCGGCTATTCATACGTCTCGGAGAAGCCTGCGCTGGAGGAGATCCTACCGCGCATCCCGATCACGGCGCGGCTCGCCGCGATCGCGCTCTTGTTCTCCGCCTCGATCGGCATCCCGCTCGGCGTCATCAGCGCGGTCTATCAGGGATCCAGGCTCGACTACTGCCTACGCGTCGTCAGCCTGAGCGGGCTGTCGCTGCCCTCCTTCTGGCTCGGCCTCCTGATCCTGATGGCGTCGGTGGCGATGTTCGGCAGCATCCCGATCTTCAATCCCAACCCGAAGACCCTTGGCGAGATGTTCTCGACCTATTGCCTGCCCTCGCTCGCGGTCGCATTCCGCAGCTCGGCGCTGACGATGCGGATCACGCGCTCCTCGATGCTGGAGGTGCTGCGGCAGGACTACATCCGCACCGCGCGCGCCAAGGGCGCATCCGATGCCTCGGTGAATTTCCATCACGCGCTGAAGAACGCGATCCTGCCGGTCATCACCGTGGTCGGCATCGAGGCCGCGTTCCTGATCGGCGGCCTGATCGTCACCGAGACGGTGTTCAACATTCCCGGCGTCGCGCGCTTCCTGGTCGAGGCGATCCGCTGGCGCGATTATCCGATCGTGCAGAATCTCGTGATGTTCATCGCCGTCGTCGTGGTGTTCGCGAATTTCACCGTCGACATGCTCTATGCCGTGTTCGATCCGCGGATCCGCTACACTGAATAGAGGAGCGATCCCATGCGACCCATCGCTTCCAGGCTCTCCGCCCTCATCCTGAGGAGCAAGCCTTCGCCC
>NZ_JAFAVV010000954.1 GCF_019242285.1 Bradyrhizobium sp. | reverse complement strand
GAGCGGAAGCATGAAGCGCGGCAGGAACCTGGCCTGACCAGCTCGATCCAGCGCCTTGCGAAGCACGCTCGCGCCCGCAGCCGGATCGCCGCGCCGGGCGACCAGCATGCCCTGCAGGCATTGCGCCCACAAATGCCAGAGACGGATCGGGTGACGTTCAGTGTGTTCCAGGAGCGCGGCGCAATGGCGCTCGGCGGCGTCGAAATCTCCAGCGAGATAGGTGATTGGACACGCGCCCTGCCCCAGCACGCTGCAATAGGTCAGGGCGTGACCGATGGCGATGCCCTCCTCGATATTGCGCTCCACCAGGCGCAACGCCCGGTTTGCAAATCCCTGCAACCACAGGATCCGCGCCTGGAAATAGTGCGTCGACACCCGCAAATCGAAACGGAAGCGAACGATCTGAGGCGTTGCCCTCAGGTCTTCCAGGCGCACCAGCACGCGATCGATGTGGTGACGGGCGCGCTTCTGGTCGCCGAGAAAATGGAGCGACGTGGCGAGCAGCCGGTCGGCCATCATGGCGTCAACCACGTCGTCGGACTGCGCGACGAGCGCGGCAAATCGGGATGCGAACTCCAGCGCCTTGCGAAACTCTCCGTTGTTGAACTGGTCGATGCACAGGCCCCAGAGCGCGCGCAGCCGGTACTCGCGATCGTCGAGCAGGTCTGCGACCTCCAGCGTGACCGCCCAGGCGGGACCCGCTTCGCGGGCGCGGCCGACGCCGTACATCAACGACCAGCCAAGCGCCGCGGAGAGCTGCATGCGCAGCCGCCGAGCCCGTGCATCGTCGTCAACCAGGCGCGACAATGCCCGCTCGACCCGCTCGCGACACTCGCCGAGCAGCGAGAGTTGAATCCAGAGCGGAACGGCCGCGGCCGTCAGTGCGACGCCGGTGCGCTCGTCGCCTTCCGGCGAGAAGGCCCAATCGATGCCGGCGCGAACGTCGCCAATATGCCGCCCGTAGGCCGCGAGCCATTTGCTCTGCGGCCTCGTCTCGCTTTCCGCTTCGGCCTTGGCGAAGAAATCGAGATAGAAGCCCGCGTGACGACGTGCGGCTTCGGTGTATTCACCGCTGGCTCGCAGCTTCTCCAGCGCATAGGCACGGGTCGTTTCGAGCAGGCGATAGGAGGACAGGTCGCTGCCGACATCGGCGACAACGAGCGATTTCGCAACGAGATTGGCAAAACAGTCGAGGACGACGGCCGGGTCGCCGTCTCCCACCACGGCCGGCACCGCATCCAGCAGGAAATCCGCGGCGAACACCGCAAGGCAGCGCAGCACCCGCGCCTCGATCTCCGGGAGCAGGTCGTAGCTCCAGTCGAGCGTCGCCCGCAGGGTTCGCTGCCGCGGCAGGGCCGTTCGCCGGCCGGTGGTGAGATATTTGAGGCGCTCGTCCAGGAGGGAGGCAACCTCCGACAGTCCCATCGAGACGACCCGTGCCGCGGCGAACTCGATGGCCAGCGGAATCCCATCGAGCCGGCGACAGATGGACGCGATCGCCTCGAGATTTTCCCTGGTCGGCCTCAACTCGAAGCCCAACTCCCGGGCCTTGGCGATGAAGAGCTGAACCGCGGCATGTTCGAGCGCTCCGGCTTGTCCGACGGCATCCTCCGGGGGCACCTCGAGCGGGAGCACACGGTAGACATACTCGCCCTCGACGCGAAGGACCTCCCGGCTCGTCGCCAATATCGTCACCCGCGGGCAGCGGTTCACGATCGTCTCGGTGAAGCTCGCCACCGCATCGATGACATGCTCGCAATTGTCGATGATGAGCAACAATTCCCGTGGACCGACGGACCGTGCGACGGACTCGGCCGAGACTGCCTCACCCTCCAGCTTGATGCCGAGAACACCGGCAACGGCAGAGGGCACCAGATCCGGATCGGAAAGCGCCGCAAGCTCGACCACGACACAATCGCCCCGGGAGATCGGCGACATCGCACGCGCGGCCTCGAACGCAAGCGCCGTCTTTCCGATGCCGCCCGGCCCGGTGAGGGTAACCACACGATAGGCCGACAAGAGATCGCGCAGTTGCGCGACGGCCGTGCCTCTGCCGATCAGATTGAACCGGGAGGCCGGAAGGTTCGACGTCGCGGCTGCGACCGATGGCCGGGTGGCGGCTCTCCCGGGCTCCGCGACGTTCGCCTGCCGAACGTCCCAGTTGCCCAGAAGACGATAGCCGCGGCCAATCGCCGTCTCCAATAGGCTGCGATCGGCGCCAAGCGCCTTGCGGATGGCCGCAACGTGGACCCTCAGGGCAATTTCCTCGACGGAAATGCCCGGCCATACCTTTTCGATCAAGTCGTCCTTGGTCACGAGTTCGCCGGCGGCCTGGACCAGTTCGGCAACGATTTCAAACGCCCGACCGCCCAATGGTACGGGTACGCCCTTGGACCGCAACTCGCGCCGGGCCAGATCGATCTCCCAGCGGCCAGCAGCATAGACCGGCCGCTGGCTAACCTCAGCTACCATCGCCGTTCTGCTCCCCCGAACTCGAACGTCCGGAAGTTAGCATCTCACCGATCCATCTGCGACCCCTGTGCCAAATCGGCCATGCTGGAAAAGCCCGTCGATTGGCGGCTGGCGGGAGCCGGGTTCCGCGCCCTGGTCGATCAAGTTTGTCACAATCGCGCGCCGCGAAAGGTGTCGGCCGATCGCGATTGCGTTTGGCGACGAGGGAGACGGCCCGCGTCTTTGTCGGTTGCTCGGCTACGGCGGCACAACCACGCTTCCAACAATCCGAAACGGTATGCTTCCCTGCCGAAGGTACCGGTGCTTCCCGGCGACAAGGCCGAGCCCTGGCTGCATTCGGCGCCGAGCTTCTTCTTCTCCGGGCAAATACGGGCTTTCCGGAAAAGTTCGTGCATTTTGGCAATCCTTGCAGAACGCTGGAAATACCCCCCTGCAGGACGAGCGCAATCTCCGTCCGGCCCCTGGGTCCAGGGACGATCAGGACGACGCTTCTGCGATGTCGTTTGTTCGCGCGACCGGTGGCTGGGGACGTGAAGTCGGGCTCAGGTAGAGGAAATGCGCAAGATCATCATCGTTACGGGCGCGGCAAATGGCATCGGAGCAAGGACATGTAAGGCGTTGGCACTCGCGGGGCACGCGGTATACGTAGCGATGCGCGAAACCGGGAGCCGCAATGCCCATCGGCTGCAGGAAGTCGAAGAATTCACCAGGCAGCATGACGTCGAGATGCGGGCCATCGAGCTTGACGTTTCCTCCGAGGACTCCGCCGATTCGGCGATCGAGGCAATCATCTCGGAGCATGGCCGGCTCGATGTCGTGGTGCACAACGCGGCGCAGATCGTCTACGGGCCCACGGAGGCCTTCACCGCGGAGCAGCTCGCGGAGCTCTACGACGTCAACATCCTGAGCACCCAGCGGGTCAATCGCGCGGCGCTGCCGCAGCTACGCAAGCAGGGCCAGGGCCTGCTGATCTGGATTTCATCGAGCAGCGCGCGCGGAAGCTCCGTGCCCTTTCTGGGCGCCTATGCCTCGTCCAAAGCCGCCCTCGATGCGCTGGCGCTCGGCTATGCCGCCGAGCTCGCCCGTTGGGGTATCGAAACCACCATCATCGTTCCGCGAGCATTGGGGCGCAGCCACTACATTCGCTCCGGCAGGCCTCGCGACACCGCCAGGGCGGAGGAATATGCGGACGGCCCGACCGCCGATGTCAGCGAGATCGCGCTCGAGGGGCTGGCCGATCTGTCTCCCCAGGATTCCGACCCACAGGAGGTCGCGAACAGCATATTGAAAGTCGTGGAGACGCCGTTTGGCCGGCGTCCTCTGCGGCTTCATTTTGATCCGGACGATGATGGGGCCGCCATCGTCGACGGGGTCGCCGACCGTATCCGGGCGGAGCTGCTGCGGCGGATCGGTCTTGCGGATCTGCTCAAACCAGCGGTGATCAAGTGAGACGCCTGCGCTCGGGCGCACTGACCGCGATCGTTGCGGCCTCACGGCCTGCCTACACCCCCTTAACATCGGTATCGGCCGCTGAACGACCAGATAACCCACTAATAATAAATGACAATCCGAATTGATCCATTGTCGGCTCGCCTGGCCGAGTTTTGCAAAACTTAACAGCGCGTAAGCATCGATAACGAGCTTTGCAGCGCGGCGCGCGTACCCTCCATCGCATCGCACTTGTCGAATTCGCGAGTTCATCTGCCGCCGAGGGCCGTGAACTCCAGAAAGGACGAACGATGCTTACCGATGCACAGGCGGGCCTCGCCTGGTTCGACGTTCGAGCCGGTTCGGGGGATGAAGAAATCCATCGCGGAGCGCGGATGCTCCGTCAGGAACGAAAATGGCGCCAGCTCGAATCCGACCTCGACGGCGCAGCCGGGGACATCACGGTGTCGCGGTGGACCAACGTCGAAAGCGATCCCCTCCGGGAAGAGGCAACGTCTCCACCCCATCAGTATTTCATCGGCGTCGCCCTGAAGGCCGCCCGCCTCCGGTTGACCAGGGGACGCAAGACCATCTTCGAGGGCACCATGCCGGCGGGCTCCCTGTATGTGAGCGCCCCATCCCAGCAACTCAGTGCCCAGTTCGACGCGCCATGCGACTTCCTGCACTTCAACATTGCCGCCGACTATTTTCCGGCGAGGCAATCGATGGCCCGGCTCGTCGCCAGCGAAAATCTGAACGATCTCGTTCTCTTGCGGAATTCCTTCGCCGAGCAGCTTGCAAGGACGCTGGTCGAAAACGCGGAGGCCGCCGACCGAAAGTTCACGCATTGCATCGGGCAAACCCTGGCGATGCATGTTGCACGGCTCGAGCTCCCGCAAAGCAAGGTCAACGCGTTGCCGAAATGGCGTCTCAGGCGTGTCGAGGAATATGTCAGGGCGAACTTCGACCGCTGCGTGACCCTTTCCGAGCTGGCCAAAGTCGCCGGCCTCTCACGGATGCACTTTGCGGCACAGTTCAGGATGGCGACAGGATACCGGCCGCGCGAGTATCTCCTGCACCAGCGCATCGAACATGCGAAGTCGCTGCTGTCGAACACTGCAACGCCGCTTGCGGAGATCGCGTTGGCCGTCGGCTTCTGCACGCAAGCGCATTTTTCGACGGTGTTCAAACGGATCACACGCGAAACGCCGGCGCGCTGGCGCTGCGCGAGCAGGAACGCATTGCCGACCGTGCCGGAAGTTTCGGCAAGGCGAGGCTTCGATGAGCAAGGCCAGGAGCTGCGCCGCGTCGCCTGACAACGATGCGACATCGGAATCGATCGGAGCGGATCGTGGTCCCGCCGATCTTGCGCGCGCTCCGATCTCGTCGGTCATCGCGAAGAGCTGGTCGCCCTGGCAGCGGCTATCCGGACACGTCTTTTCGGCCCCTGCAGACACTTTTCAAAATTGCACGGCGAGTTCGACCCAATGACGCATCCCGTCGCACCGTGCGCGTCCACCGCCGCGAAATCATGCAGCTTATGCCGCGTTCCCCGCAGAGGCCGCCGCAAACACCCGGCTCGCCAGCACGTCCTCGGCCTCGATCGACATCACGTCCTCGCTGGTCAGCAGGCGATCGAGCCGCGAGACCAGCCGGTTGGCCTGGCGCAGGCGGATGCGGTCGAGCGCATTGCGGATCGAGCGCGCATTGGAGAACAGCGGTTGGGTCTTGCGCACGGCAATGTAGCGCACGAAAGCGTCGCGAGCGTCTGGCGCGAATCGGTAGCTCTGCCCCTCCAGCATCAACTCCGCGATGGAAAGCAGCTCGGTATCGGAATAGTCCGGGAAATCGATGTGATGCGCGATACGGGAGCGGAAGCCCGGGTTGCTCTCGAAGAATTTTTCCATACGGTCGCGATAGCCTGCGAGAATGACAACGAGGTCCTCGCGCTGCGATTCCATCACCTGCAGCAGAATCTCGATCGCCTCCTGCCCATAATCGCGCTCGTTCTCCGGCCGGTAGAGATAATAAGCCTCGTCGATGAACAGCACGCAGCCCATCGCCTTCTTCAATATCTCCTTCGTCTTTGGCGCGGTATGGCCGATATACTGCCCGACCAGGTCGTCGCGGGTGACGCTGATGACGTGTCCGCGCCGGACGAAGCCAAGCCGATGCAGGATACCCGCCATCCGCAACGCTACCGTGGTCTTCCCGGTGCCGGGATTGCCGGTGAACGACATGTGCAGGGTCGGAAAGGTGGTGGCGAGCGCCATCTTCTGGCGAATGCGCTCGATCAGGAGCAGCGAGGCGATCTCGCGGATCCGGGTCTTGACCGGAATGAGACCGATCAATTCCTGGTCGAGCTGCGCCAGCACCGAGGCCACATCAACCGCCTCGAATTCCTGGCGCAGGTCGATGGTGTCGACCGGCATCGCCGCCATCTCCTCAGGCTCGGTCGCGGAAAGGGTCATGGTCAGCCGTAACGCTCGCCTTCGGGCTTCGCCGCCGCGTAGGCATGGGTCGAATAGCTGATGTTGCGGCCGCGCTGCTCCTGACGGTCGAGCCGAAAGCCCGGCTCCTCCTTCGGGCGATTGACGATGAAGGAGATGCGGACCGACTCCCAGCCATGGCTGGAATCGAATCCGGAGACACGGATGTAGCGGTCGCCATAGACGCGTCGGCATTCGGCGAGCTCTTTCATGATGCCGGCGGCGTCGCGCAGGTCGAACATCGGCAGGCCCCACATCTCCCAATAGGTATTGCGGGGGTGCGGGTCGTCAGTGAACTCGATGTTCACTGCCCAGCCCTTGTCGAGGCAGTATTGCACCTGGGCGGTGATTTGCTCGTCGGTCAGGTCGGGCAGGAACGAGAAGCAGCCCTGGGTTATGCGCATCATGTGCTCCTTTCAGACCGCCATGCTCGGGGTCGGGACGAAATCCGGCGCGTCGGTCGATTCATAGTTGAACGTGACGTTCTTCCAGATATCGAGCGCCTCACGCAGCGGCGTGCAGCTCTGCGCAGCCCTGGCGAGAATTTCCGGCCCCTCATGCAGATAATCGCGGCCCTCATTGCGGGCGAGGATCATCGCCTCCAGCGCGACGCGATTCGCCGTGGCGCCGGCCTGGATGCCGCGGGGGTGGCCGATGGTGCCGCCGCCGAACTGCAGGACGACATCCTCACCCAGCAGGTCGAGCAACTGGTGCATCTGGCCGGCATGGATGCCGCCGGAAGCCACCGGCATCATCCTGTTGAGGCTCGCCCAGGGCTGGTCAAAGAACACGCCATGCTCGAGCCGCATCGGATTGAAATCCTCGCGGCAGATGTCGTAGTAGCCGCGCGTGGTGTTGGGATCGCCCTCGAGCTTGCCGACGACGGTGCCGGCATGGATATGGTCGACGCCTGCGAGCCTCATCCACTTGGCGATGACGCGGAAGGAGACGCCATGCGTGCGCTGCCGCGTGTAGGTGGAATGGCCTGCACGATGCAGGTGCAGGATCATGTCGTTCTTCCGCGCCCATTTCGCCATCGACTGGATCGCGGTGTAACCGATGACGAGGTCGATCATGATGACGACCGAGCCCAGGTCGCGGGCAAATTCAGCCCGCTCGTACATGTCCTCCATCGTCGCCGCGGTGACGTTGAGGTAGGTGCCCTTGATCTCGCCGGTCGCGGCTTGCGCGCGATTGACCGCCTCCATGCAATAGAGATAGCGCTCGCGCCAATGCATGAAAGGCTGCGAGTTGATGTTCTCGTCGTCCTTGGTGAAGTCGAGGCCGCCCTTCAATGCCTCGTATACCACGCGGCCGTAGTTGCGGCCGGAGAGCCCGAGCTTCGGCTTGACGGTCGCACCGAGCAGCGGACGGCCGAACTTGTCGAGCCGCTCGCGCTCGACCACGATGCCGGTCGCAGGCCCCTGGAAGGTCTTCACATAGGCCACCGGCAGCCGCATGTCCTCGAGCCGCAGCGCCTTCAGCGGCTTGAAGCCGAAGACATTGCCGATGATCGAGGCGGTGAGGTTGGCGATCGAGCCCGGCTCGAACAGGTCGAGGTCGTAGGCGATGTAGGCGAAATAGCTGCCGGGCGAATTCGGCACCGGCTCGACACGATAGCATTTCGCCCGGTACTTCTCCGCCGCGGTCAGGCGGTCGGTCCAGACCACGGTCCAGGTTGCGGTCGAGGATTCGCCCGCCACCGCCGCGCAGGCTTCGGTCGGGTCGACGCCGTCCTGCGGCGTGACGCGGAACAGCGCAATGACATCGGTATCCCGGGGCTCGTAGGCCGGCTCCCAATAGCCCATGCGCTTGTATTCCATCACGCCGGATCGGTAGCGGTCCTTGCCGCGAACGGTCATCGACTGGTCGTTCATCGGATCCTCCTTGTCATGGTTGCGTGGGGACGGCTCATGCCGCCTCGGTCATCTCGCCGATGCGCGGATCGAGCGCGCCGGAACGATAGCGCCTCGCCATCTCGGCCAGCGGCACCACCTTGATCTTTGGAGCATTGCCGGCGGCGCCGAACTGCTCGAAGCGCTCGCGGCAGAGATCGCGCAACGCGTCCATCGCCGGTTTCAGAAACTTGCGCGGATCGAACTCGCTCCTGTTTTCGGTCGCGACCTTCCGGAACATCGCCGCCATGGCCAGCCGGCAATCGGTGTCGATGTTGACCTTGCGGACGCCGTGCCGGATGCCGCGAACGATCTCCTCGATCGGAACGCCCCAGGTCTGCGGCATCTCGCCACCGAAGGAATTGAACAGGTCCTGCATCACTTGCGGCACCGACGAGGAGCCATGCATCACCAGGTGGATGTCGGGCAGGCGCCGGTGGATTTCCTCGACCACATGCATGGCGAGAATCTCGCCGTCCGGCTTGCGGGTGAACTTGTAGGCGCCGTGCGACGTGCCCATCGCGATCGCCAGCGCATCGACCCTGGTGGCGCGGACGAAGTCGACCGCCTGCTCCGGATCGGTCAGGAGCTGGTCGTGGCTGACCTCGCCCTCGACGCCGTGACCGTCCTCCTGCTCGCCACAGCCCAGCTCCAGCGAGCCGAGCACGCCGAGCTCACCCTCCACCGAGGCGCCGATCCAGTGCGCCATCTCGACCACGCGCCGGGTGATGTCGACATTGTAGCCGTAGTCCGCCGGGGTCTTGGCGTCGGCCTTCAGGGACCCGTCCATCATGACGGAGGTGAATCCGTATTTGATCGCTGTCGCGCAAGTCGCTTCATCGTTGCCGTGGTCCTGGTGCAAGCAGAGCGGGATCTGCGGATGCATCTCTTCCAGCGCATCGATCATCTTCGCCAGCATGATGTCGCCGGCATAGGACCGCGCGCCGCGCGAGGCCTGGATGATGACCGGCGCGTTGACGGACGCCGCCGCTTCCATGATCGCAAGCCCCTGCTCCATGTTGTTGATGTTGAAGGCCGGCACGCCGTAGCCGCGCTCCGCCGCGTGGTCCAGCAACTGCCGCAAGGTGATTCGTGCCATCTCCTGTCTCCGTTCAAACCCGCTTCCGCGCGATCAACTGCCTTGCCGCCTGCGCCACGGCGTCTGCGATGATCCCGAACTCGCGATAGAGCACCTCCGCCGGCGCGGAGGCACCGAAGCCGGTCATGCCGACGAACGCGCCGTCGTCGCCGAGCCAGCGCGGCCAATCGCCCTCGATGGCAGCCTCGACGCCGACCCGCGGTGCGTCGCCCAGAACCTTGCGCTGATAGTCGCGCGACTGCCCGCGGAACAATTCGAAACAGGGCGCGGAGATCACCGCTGCGCGGATGCCTTCGCCTGCAAGCGCCGTTGCCGCTTCGAGCGCGATCGAAACTTCGGAGCCGGTCGCGATCAGCGTGACATCGCGCGGTCCCTCCGGCTCGGCCACGACATAGGCGCCGAGCGCGACGAAATTGGCCGGTGCGGACGCATCGCGAAAGGCCGGCACCGCCTGCCGCGACAGGCAGATGATCGAGGGCGATGTCTCGGCACGGAGCGCGCAATCCCATGCTTCCGCGGTCTCGATCGCGTCGGCGGGCCGTAACACCAGCAGGTTCGGGATTGCGCGCAACGCGGCGAGATGCTCGACCGGCTGGTGCGTCGGGCCGTCCTCGCCGAGCCCGATCGAATCATGGGTCATCACATGGATCACCCGGACTCGCATCAGCGCGGCGAGCCGGATCGCCGGCCGGCTGTAATCGGAGAAGGCAAGAAAGGTCCCGCCATAGGGAATGAAGCCGCCATGCAGCGCGATGCCGTTCATCGCCGCCGCCATGGCGTGCTCGCGGACGCCGTAATGCAGATAGTCGCCGCGGAGGTCGTGACGGCCGACGGGCCGCTGCGTCCTTGCCTTGGTGAGATTGGAGTGCGTGAGATCGGCCGAGCCGCCGAGCAGGTTCGGGACCGCCGGTGCGATCGCGTCAATCACCTGCTGCGATGCCTGCCGCGTCGCAAGCTTCGGCCGCTCCGCAGCGAAGCGCTCGCGAAGCCTCCTCATCGCCTCGGCGTAGGCGCCAGGCAGCTTCCTGTTGAGCGCATCATGGAACGGCGAGCGTTCGCCGCCGGATGTACGGCGCGCGCGCTCGATCCAGCCACGGCGTGCGTCGCGGCCGCGCTGACCGGCTTCGCGCCAGGTGGCTGCAACATGGCCGGGAATCTCGAACGGCGGATATGGCCAATCGAGCGCGGCTCGCGTCTTCACCACCTCGTCAGGCCCGAGCGGCGCGCCATGCGCCTTTTCGGAGCCCTGCCGGTTCGGCGCACCAAATCCGATCACAGTGCGGCAGGCGATAAAGGACGGCCGGTCGCTCATCTTCGCGCCTTCGATGGCAGGGGCAATGGCACAGGGATCGTGACCGTCGATCCGACTAACCGACCAGCCGGCCGCCGCAAAGCGCTCCAACTGATCGTCGGAGCAGGACAGCGAGGTGGCGCCGTCGATCGAAATCTCGTTGTCGTCGAACAGCACGATCAGGCGGTTGAGCCGCAAATGACCCGCAAGCGAGATCGCCTCGTGGCTGAGGCCTTCCATCAGACAGCCGTCGCCGGCGATCACGTAGGTAAAGTGGTCGACCAGATCGTCGCCAAAGCGCGCGTTCATCAGCCGCTCGGCGAGCGCCATGCCGACCGCGGTTGCGAGCCCCTGCCCCAGCGGGCCGGTCGTGGTCTCGACACCCGGCGTATGGCCAACTTCGGGATGACCGGGCGTGATCGACCCCCATTGCCGGAAGCGCGTGAGCTGATCCAACGTCATCGCCGGATAGCCGGTCAGATGCAGCAGCGCATAAAGCAGCATCGAGCCGTGACCGGCCGACAGCACGAAGCGGTCACGATCCGGCCAGGCCGGATCGGCCGGGTCGAATTTCAGGAATTGCGAGAACAGCACGGTCGCAACATCAGCCATTCCCATCGGCATGCCCGGATGGCCGGACTTCGCCTGCTCGACCGCGTCGATGGCGAGAAAGCGGACGGCGTTCGCCATCTCGGGATGGCTCACCTTCGAGCGGTCGACGACGGACGGCAGCGATGACACGTTCATATCGTGCGCCTTCTTCGTTCGATCAATTGCAGGATCAGCGGTGTCAGGATAAGCTGCATCGCGAGATCCAGCTTGGCACCGTGGATGACGATCGAGTTGGCGCGCGACATGAAGCTGTGCGGGATCATCGAGAGCAGATACGGGAAATCGATGCCACGCGGATTCTTCAGCCGGATCACCACCATCGATTCATCGGGCGTCGGGATCCACCGCGCGATGAACGGATTGGACGTGTCGACCGTCGGCACGCGCTGGAAGTTGATGTCAGTCTCGGTGAACTGCGGGCAGATGTAGTTCACGTAATCCGGCATGCGGCGCAGGATCGTCTCGGTGACGGCTTCGGTCGAATAGCCGCGGTCGGCGCGGTCGCGGTGCAGCTTCTGGATCCATTCGAGGTTGATGACGGGCACGACGCCGATCTTGAGATCGGCGTGCTGGGCGATATTGACCTTGTCGGTCACCACAGCCCCATGCAGGCCTTCGTAGAACAACAGGTCGGACTTTTCCGGCAGCGGCGCCCATTCAGTAAAGGTGCCGGGCGGCGCGCCATAGAGTCTGGCTTCCTCGTCGTCGTGAACGTAGTGACGCGTGGCGCCGGTGC
>NZ_JAFAVV010000222.1 GCF_019242285.1 Bradyrhizobium sp. | reverse complement strand
ACGGCGTCGGCACCCCGCACCGCTGAGGCCAGGCTCCCCGGATCGGCAAGCTCACCCATCGCCACCACGAAGCCTCGGTCGAGTAGCTTGGCCGCGCTCGCTTCCGACCGGGCGAGCCCCACGATTTCATGACCTCCCTCTTTCAATCGATGCGCTACCGCACCGCCGATCAAGCCAGTCGCGCCAGTTACCAAAACTCGCATGTCGATCACCTCTTCAATCTCGGTGAACCCAATAAAGCGTAACGGCAATGCGGATGGAAATCGCGAGTCCTGATGTGGCGCTATCGATCGCGCCGATGGTGTCAAGCCGAGGCGGCGATTTGGATGATGAGGCCGCGCAGCCAGGCGATAGCCCCATGCTTATCCGCCCGCCGGTGCCACATTAAGTGAAGTGGCCAGGTGGGCAGTTCGAGCGGCGGATCATACATCGCGATGCCAGCTCCAGTATCAGCGAATCTTCGTGCGACCCGGGAGGCCAGCGTCGCGACAAGGTCGGTTCCGGCGATCACGAAGGGTGCAGCCAGAAATTGCGGTAAGCTCAGCACGACGCGCCGCCCGAGGCCGAGCTCGGCAAGCCTTAGATCGACAATCCCGGAGCGGTCGCCTTCGGGAGAGACCAGGAGATGCGGCGCCGCTGCGAAAGCCTTGAGGCTTGGACCACCTGCGAACGCCGGGTGTCCTTCCCGCACGACGCAAGCGAAAGTCTCAAAAAACAGCGGGCTGCTGATAATGCGCGCCGACGTATCGACAGGGAAACCGATCGCGAGGTTCGCCTCGCCGCTGTCGAGCAGCGTGATAGCTTCGTCTCGTCCGAACATCCCGCAGACGCGCACGTTAATGTGCGGGGCGTCGACGCTGAGGCGGGCCATGAGCGACGGCAACAAGACGAACGCCGCATAGTCGCTCATCGCGAGCGTGACGGTATTGTCGGCCGTCGCGGGGTCGAAGCTATCGACCTGTAGCGCGCCCCGGAGAAGCCGGAGCGCATCCGAGACGGGACCAGCAAGGTCATGGGCGCGGGGCGTCGGCTGCATGCCTGAAGGCGTTCGCACGAAGAGTTCGTCCCCAAGAAGCTCGCGCAAGCGCGTGAGTGCTCCGCTCATCGCCGACTGGCTGAGGCCGATCCGCGATCCGGCGCGCGTCACGTGACGCTCCGCATACAACGCATCAAAGGCCTTCATCAAGTTGAGGTCGAAGCCAGCTATATCCATGTGCGGATCATAGGGGGATGCGCTCAACGGGGATAGCCAACGCAGCGGGCCTAAGACGTCTGCATTAGTCGAGAAAGGAACCAGCGAGCAGCTGGCCCCAGGCGATTTCCCCGGCGGCGGATCGTCATCATTGCGACCCGATTACGCTCGGGCAGGCCTTCGACCTGCAAGATCCGAAGTGCTCCGCTTTCCAGGTCGCCTGCGATCATGTGTTCCGGCATGTAGCCCCACCCTGCACCCGCGAGCAGCAGTTCATATTTTGTGGCTGGATCGGTTACGCGCCACTTGCGAGCCGTATAGACCGCGAGATCGGGCGTTGCGTCGCCGCGGTCGCTGACAATGATTTGAATGTGATCAAGCAGGGTGTGAGCGGGCAGTCGGCGATTTGACTCGCCGCGAGCTACAAGGGGGTGGTCCCTCGCTGCAACAGGAACGCGGGCGACCTGTCCGATAACGTCACCTAGCAGGCCGGTCGGAAGGTCCGGAACACTTCCGGCGATTCCCAGCATTGATTTGCCATCGAGAACCGAATTCTGCACATCGCCCATCGATTCGGTAATCAGCCGAAGGCTGACAGACGGAAATTGATCCGCGAATTCACAAAACAATGCCGCACATTTGGCGACTGGATAGAGCGAGTCGATGACGATGGTGACCTCGCTCTCCAGTCCTTTCGCAACTGCCTTGGCCTGGTTTTTGATCTCATCAGTGCGCCTGACCACCGCCCCCATTTCCCCAAGGAGCACGCGGCCGGCTTCCGTGGTCGTCGGCGCGTGTCCGTCGCTTCGTTCGAACAGGAGAACGCCGAGCTGACGCTCCAGATTTGCCACGGCGTAGCTCACAGCCGACTGCTTGCGGTGAAGCATCCGCGCAGCTGCCGAAAAGCTTCCCGTTTCAGCGACGGCAAGGGCGGCACGCATCTGGTCAAGTGAAAGACCCGAAATCTGCATGTTCATCTCCACGCCAAGGGTATCAAATTCTTGGATAGCACGGCGTGAAATTTTGGGACGTCTCCGCATTTGCAGAAAGCTGCATACTTCATCGGCCAGCTACGCCCGCCGAGCGCCATTGATAACAGGCTTTGGATACCAGGCAGCCCCGCAAGGAGTCCTATCCATGATCGGAAAACGATTTTCTATGCTTGGTGAAAACGGATCATTTCATTTCGCGATGCTCGGTTCTTTCCTCACTGCCGGATTGGCGCCAACTGAGCGGAGCGCTCGTGCAAGTGACCAAGCCGATGCGCAAACGCATGGTCCATCGTTCCTTGCCAAACTGCCGCTTGTCTGGCTGGAGCGTGCCTGTTTCAGAGCGAGGTTGCGCGCGGACCTCAAGGAGGACCCGCTCCTGTTGCGCGACATCGGCATAAACCTGCACGAAGCCAGCGCAGAGTCGATGCGCTTTTTCTGGGAACCCATTGTGTTGACGCGCAGCTGAAATTGCGATGCCCTTTGCGCAAACGATTGCGGCGCTGGCTTCAGGCGCTGGAATAGGCTTCACGGTCGCTGCTCCGATCGGGCCGATGGGCATGCTGTGCGTCCAGCGAACATTGGCTTGCAGCACTGCAGCAGGACTGGTCACGGGACTTGGCGCCGCCACCGTGCATCTTGCCTACAGCGCGATTGCCATTATCGGACTGGGCAGCCTCGCGCAGACCTGGATGCAGGCCAATGGGTTGGCGCTAGGTGCGTTGTCTGGCGTGGCAATGCTCTGGTTTGCCGTCAGAGCGCATCGGTCAGGTAATAGCGTTCGCCGCGCGGGTGAAATCGATCGCACCCGTCTGACACGGGCATATCTGAGCGCCATTGCAATCGGCTTTAGCAATCCGATGACGATCGTCCTGTTCTTCGCGGCGTCAAATGCGTTTGCCAATCAATCCGCCGCGCCATCGCTGGTTGCGGGTGTTTTTCTCGGATCCACCGCATGGTGGATTATTCTCAGCACGGTGGTCGGGACGGCGCGCTCGCGGTTCGACGCAAACACTCTGGCACTCAGCAGCCAACTCGCAAGCCTTATGCTCTTGTTTCTTGGGGTCTTCACACTGCTGCGAATAGCAGTAAAGGCGCTATCCAATGCTTGACCATATCTTCGAGGGCCACTGCCGTGCGCGTCACCTTTGGCCAATAATGCGCTCGACCTGTTACGCCAGACAATTGGCATCGGAAATGCTGTCGTTTATTATTTCGCCCGCTTATCTCGACACACTGATCTGGCTTTCATGCTCCGGCAAATGCAGGTCGCCATGAAGAAAGTTGCTGTATTTGGCAACGCAGGTGGAGGAAAATCCACCTTGGCGGCGCGGCTGTCCGAAATCTCAGGGCTCCCACTCTACTCTCTCGACCTGCTTCAGTTTCGTGACGGGCGCTATTGGCCGAGCGAGAAAGATGGCGGCAGGATTCCACATGGCGAGTACCTCGAAATGCACTCGGAACTGCTCGCCAAGAGCCACTGGATAATTGACGGCTATGGCTGCGTAGCCTCGGCCTGGGAGCGGTTCTCCGCAGCGGATACGCTGGTGTACATAGACCTTCCTGTGCCCACGCACTATTGGCGGGTCACCAAGCGCCTCGTTCAAGGCGCCTTGCGAAATCCGACGGGTTGGCCGGAAAACAGTCCGGTTTGGAGCAGCACGCTCGATAGCTACCGGGTCATATGGCGATGTCATCGCCGGCTGACGCCAAGATACCGCCAGCTTGTTGCCGACGTGTCATCCCATAAGCACGTCTACCATTTGCAGTCTCCGGCACAGATGAAGGCTTTCCTCGCTTCGATGGGGCGGGAGAAGAGCATCTGATGCGCCTGCAATTACTATCGTCCGCTTCAGGGTCATTCGTAACCAGAGCAAGCCGGCGGCAAGCTTCCGCCAAGCCCACCACGCCGCTGAAAACGGAAGCTTGCGTCGTGGCTCCTAAATCCTCCGCCCCGCCCGCTCCCAATGGGGATCACGCAGCCGGCGCTTGAGGATTTGCCGGAATCTTCGCGCGGCGGGGTGGTGCGATTTCGATGTGTTTCGGCACCTTGTAGTCCGCCAGAGACGCCTTCGGCCGCTGGCGAATGGGCGGCCGCCCCCTCGCCGCCGCCATTTACCAAAGCCGCGAACAGGATGACATCTCCCAGCAAAACGTGTTATTTCGTAAAATATCTCGCAAAGCGTTGGCTCCGAGACGCCGAGTTTGGCAACGCTTTGCGCGATTTCGTCAACGTTCACGATGGGCGAGGATCAATTCGCGATAAGCCCGCTCGACCATCTCCTAAGGTTCTAGCGCCTTGTCGGATCAAACCAAAGTAACAGTCGACGATCGGCGCGGTCCGCGGCAGAGAAGCATTATCGGCGCCTTGCTCGGGGCAAAACCCGGGTCCGGAATGGACCGGCGTTGGACGCCCCACATCATCGTCCTGAGCGGCCTTGTGCTGGCGATTTTGTGCGATGCCTTCGTAGCGCATGTGCTGTCAGTGAACTATCGGGAGACCTTCAGGGCGACTGAGGCCGCCAATGGCGATCTCGCCCGCGCCCTCGAAGAATACATGTTGCGCAACATGCAAGGCGTCGACCTTCTGCTGGGCACGACCATCGATGCACTCGAGCAGAAACCGTCCCTGCTATCGGCCGGCAATCCGGCCTTGATCAACGAGTTGAAGCACAGGGTGGCGCCCTACCCTGCGGCAAAATCGATCGTGGTTCTCGATGCCGACGGAAAGATGCTTGGCGATGCCCTGGGCAACGACGCATCCGGCAAGCCAATCAGCTTCGCCGACAGGGCTTATTTCAAGGTCCACCGGGATGATCCCGGCCACGGTCTCTTCATCGACGTGCCGCTTATTTCACGCGTGCCTCCCCAAGGTCGCTTTATCCCGGTGAGCCGCGCCCTTCTGGCGGCCGACGGACGCTTTGACGGCGTCGTCATGGTGGCTCTCGACTACAATGTGCTGCGGCAGTTCTTTCTGTCACTGGACGTGGGGCGGCGCGGCACCGTGACGCTTTACCGAGACGACGGCAGGATTTTGCTGCGCGCGCCGAACGCGGACGAGTTTGCCGGGCGCAGCGTCAGCTCGAATCTCTTGTTCACGGTCTATCTCCCGCAAGCGCCGAGCGGAAGCTTCGAAAGCAGCGGAATCCTGGACGGAACGTCGCGAACCATCAGCTATCGGCGGGTCGCCGGAACGCCACTGGTGGTGACGGTGGCGCGCGACCCGGTCGAGTTTCTGTCCGGCTGGAAGAACAATGCGCTGTACTACAGCCTGGTCGCCGCCGGGCTCAATCTGTTGATCGCCGGATTCGGCCTTGGTCTGGCGCGGCAATGGCGCCTGCGCGCGAAATCGGAACAAGCCCTGCGGGACAACCTCGAGCAGCATCAGCTGGTCACGGAAAACGTCCCCGCCCTGATCGTTCAGGTCGGCGCCGATGGTCACATCCACTACGCCAACCGCGTCGCACTCGAATGGTATGCCCAGCCGTCCCTCGCCGCCATCCGCACGCGCGAGATCGAAGAGTTCATCGATCCATTGCGATTTGGCGAGGTGCGGCTGAAGATCGAGGCGGCGCTGGCCGGCCGAACCACCCGCGGCGAGGAGCTGGCGGCGTTCCCGGACGGCTATGAACGCTGGTGCGAGACCATCCGGGTGCCCGATCGCGGTCATGACGGCACAGTACGCGGCTATTTCGTGTTGTCGGTCGACATCACGGAGCGCAAGCGCATCGAGGACGAACTACGTCAGGCACAGAAGATCGAAGCCGTCGGGCAGCTGGCCGGAGGGATCGCGCACGACTCCAACAATATGCTGGCGGCGACGCTCGGCAATCTCGATCTGCTGCTCGACGAATTGCCGCCCGCCGAGGTCTCCCGCCGCAGCCTGGTCGAACGGGCGATAGAGGCGGCGGAGCGGGTCGCAGATCTCAACCGCCGCCTGCTCGCTTTCGCCCGCAAGCAGACGCTGCAGCCGCAGATCACCGACGTGAACCAGCTGGTCAACGGGATGACGACCATCCTGAAGCGGACGCTCGGCGAAACCATCGAGATCGAAGTCGCGCAGGACCCGACGCTGTGGCACTGCCTGATCGATCCGACGCAGTTGCAGAACGCGCTGCTCAACCTCGCGATCAACGCGCGGGATGCGATGGCCGGCAGCGGGCGTTTGACGATCACGACTGCAAATGCCGTGCTCAAGCGGCCGCTCGATGACGGCAGCGAACGCATCGTCCCCGGTGATTACGTGACGATAGCGGTGTCGGATATGGGCGCCGGCATGCCGCCCGAAATCGCGCGCCGTGCGTTCGAACCGTTCTTCACCACCAAGGAGGTGGGGAAAGGCAGCGGGCTCGGCCTCAGCATGGTCTACGGCTTTGCCAGGCAATCGGGAGGCACGGTGGTGATATCGAGCAGAGTGGCGCACGGTACACGCGTCACGCTGTATCTGCCGAGCGCGGGACCGACGGCAATCGACCCGCCGCGCGCCGGGATGCCGCGACTGTTGCGACGCGAGACCGGCGAACGCATTCTCGTGGTGGAAGACAATCCGCTGGTGGGCGCCATGGCATCCACCATGCTGTCCTCGATGGGCTACAGCCCGATTGTCGTCATCAATGCTGCCTCGGCGATCGCCGAATTGGAGCGGCCGGAGCCGATCGCGCTGCTGCTGACCGACATTCTCCTGCCCGGTGGCATGACCGGCATTGACTTGGCGCGTCAGGCGCGCCGTAGATGGCCCGATCTGCCCATTCTCTTCATGTCCGGCTTCACGGATCCCTCGCTGGTGCCCGACGACTTCCGCGCCAATACAAAGCTTCTCACGAAGCCGTTCCGTCTGGGGCAGTTGTCCGAAGCGATCACGTCCACCCTGGCTGGCACCAAGGCACCTGCATAGGCCGGATTCCTGAGAATCGAGCCTGATCTGCAAACCAAGGAAACGGATGTCTCTCCAAGAGATAAACGCGCCTTCGTCGTGACGAAAGCGCGTTTGTCGCGATTGCAATGTGAGAAGCGCAATTACTTCTCCGAGATTCGGACCCAGTCGTCGTGGGCACGAACCTTCAGCGCGCGCCAGTCGGCGGCCGCGACATCCCAATTCACGATGGTGCGATTGGTCAGTGCGACCTGGCCGTTGGCGACCTCCGACGTCTGTATCGAATCGTAGAGATAGACCCCGACGATCAGAAGCAGCGCGCCCAGAATCATTCCAAGAAAAGTCTGCATGGTCGTGAACCCCTCCGATGACCGCAGAGAAACGCGGTTCCCAGGGGATGGTTCCGGCCTGCCGGAGCGCGCGATATGGAACCGGTCACGAGCGCGACTTGGCCACGCCAGGCGGCAGCGGCCCGCCGGTCGCAAGCGGCGCCGTCACCAGACTGAGCGATTTCAGCTCGTCCGGCTTGAACACGAACAGCTTGTCGTGCGGCGTCTCCATGGCGTGGATCCAGACCTGCAGATCGACGCCCATGTCGCCGAGATAGCGTTGGCAGCGCGCGGAGACTTTCTGTGCCAGACTCATCTCGTCCCGGGGCGGGCCGCGATCCTGGCTGACCGCCGCGATCTGGTGGACGCCGATCGTGGCGCGGTCGCCGGCGCGGCGCTCGATCCCGCCGGCGAACACCAGCGGGCACGACGAGGCGCAGAACTTGCCGGGCTCGACCTCGGTGGCGAATTTTCTGTCGCGGATCAGCCGGCCCATCGCCAGTGCGTCGGCGACCGAACCGCCCGGCGAATCCAGCACCACGGTCCTGATATAGTCGCCTCGCTTCTGGATCTCGGCGGCAAAGGCCTGCGAGATGCCCGGCGTGATGGTGCCGGTCGCCATCAGCCTGCCGCCGCCGACCAGTTCGAAGTTCATCGGGTTCGCGAGCGGGCCCTTGGGTTCCGGCACCTGCACCAGCCGCCTGTCGCCATCCGGCAATAGCGGCGCGAGCAGCGAAGGTAACAGGGCCGGCGCGGCGGGGACCGGCTCCGGCTTGATCTCGCTGGCGTCGGGATTGCCGACACTGGCATTCATGCCGGCGAGATCGGCCGCCAGCACGGCCACCGTCACCGAGACGACGCAGCGGAAGATCCAGCGCAACACGGTCTCGTCGGGATTGTCCGGAAGCCAGGCCGAGAGGCGTTGCATCAGAGTGGGGGAGGGCGACATAATACGCTACTTTGTCAGTCGAGCCGTGGACAGCGATGTGACGTTTTCTTCCTTCGGCGAGGGCTCTTCTGGTTGGGGTTCGGCGGGCGGCGGCTCACCCCGCGCCTCCGGAGCAGGCGCCGCGATGGTATCATCGCGGACCGCGTGTCGCGCCTCCTCGACCTCGCGCGCGATCCGCATCGCTGCGACGAGATCGCTCGCCGTCATGCTCGAGGCGCTGACGGCGGGAAGTCCTTCCCGCCGGATCGCAGCATGCACCACGCACAGGATCAGGACCAGCACCGCCGGCATCAGGTCGATCGAGATCGCGCCGGCCCAGCTCGGGATGAAATCGCCGGCATAGCGCAGCACGGCCTCTGCCGGTGACAACGTCTGGAATCGAGCGGGCTCGACATGCGGCATCGCCAGGATCTTGTCGGCGGCATCGGCGAGCGATTGCGCCTGCGTTGCGATCGAGCTCTCGACCTTGCCGACGACGGCAGTCTGCCGGTCGGCCAGGTCGGAGGTGCGGCCGCCGGCGGCCGGCGCGATGAAGCCGGCCGACAGCGAGGTGGCCGCGCGCTTCACCGCGGGGGCGACCGAGGTCTGCTGCAGATTGGCGATTACGCCCATCAGCGTCAGCGATTCCGTGGCAAAGGCGTCGCTGCGCGCGGAGATCGGTCCGCGGTCCGAAATCAATTCGCGCATTTTTGCAAGACTCTTGCCGCCCTGGTCATACAGGGTGGAGACGCGCTTGGCCGAATCCTGCACCTGCTGGCCGAGGCTGTCGAGCTGGCCCGACATCTGGGTCAGGAGCTGCACCACCGTGCCGGAGCCCGAGGTGCCCGTGAGCGAGCCGGCGCGCTCGGCATCGGCAAGCCGCGCAAATCGCGAGGACGCAAGCTGGATGTCCGGCAGCAGGCTCTGTGCGGCGATCGCGTTGGTGTTGGCGGTGTCGAGGTCGTGGGTGTAGTTCTGTACCGTGATGCCGAGGTGCTGCTGGATTGCGGCGGCGCCGGCGAGCGCCGAGGCGTTGAGCCAGGACGACATCGCCACGATCATGGCCGATCCGAGCAGCATGCAGCCGAACATCAGGCCGCGGCCGGTATGGCTCGTGACATGCGGCATGAACTGCATCATGAACACCCAGAAGGCGTAGATGCCGACCGAGACCGCGAGCGAGTACATCACGGCTGCGAAAAACACCATGGTCGGGCTGCCGTTCAGCAGCTCTCGAACGCCGAGATAGGTATAGACGCCGGCGGCCAGCGCCAGAATGGCCGTCGTCAGCTTCAGGGTGACCTCGAGCCGGCTGACGCCGTTGGCGAGCAGCACCGCGGTGGAGGAGCGTGGCGACGAAACGGAAGAAGGCTCTGAGGGCATGAACCGTCCTGTTGCGGCCCGAAAAGCCGCGCCGATCAAAGCCCCCGCTTCCTGCTGGCCAAGACTTGGCCCGCGTTCTTTTGCGGAAAAATTCCGACGAGATTGTGTCGGACAGAATTCTTCTCGCCGCCGGCCGCAATCATGCCTCGGCGGCCAGCCGCCGCAGCAGCTCCGCGTTGATCTCGCGCGGATAGCAATGACTGAGGTCGTCGATCTCGCGATAGGTCACATCCGCGCCGGCCGCGGACAACGCGGAGCGGGTGTGCCGCGCCACCTCCACCGGGAACATCCAGTCGAGCCGGCCATGCGTCAGGAAGATGGGCAATCCTTTCAGCCGTTCCGCATCGGCCAGTTCCGCCATCAGCGGATGGAAGGTGGCGGCGACCGGCGCCAGATGCGTGAACGGCGAGGCGCGTTCCAGCCCGCTGACGTAGCAGAACGTGCCGCCGTCGCTCAAACCGGTCAGCAGCAGGCGTTCCGGATCGACGTTCCAGCGGCCTCGCACATGGTCGAGGATGCGCTTGAGGTTCGGCGTGTCGGTATCGGCGCCCATCAGCGCCCAGGTCGGCCCGGTCGCGGTCGGCGCGACCAGGATGGCACCGAAGCTGCGCGCGTCGCGGAGCCAGCTCCAGAGGAAGTTGCGGCCGTTGCCGCTGCCGCCGTGCAGCGCCATCACCAGCGGAAATGCGCGGTCGGGCGTGTAATATTCCGGCACATACACCGAGAAGCCACCGCGGCTGCCGAGCTCGTTGTGGTCGTGCATGACGCCGGTGTCGTCGGCGGCCGGACGCGCGAGCCGCGCCTCGAGCTCGGCATCGCCCTGCGCGGACGGATCGAGGAAGAAGCTCGAGACCGGCGGAAATTTCGCCGCCAGCGGATACAGCGCCTCCAATGCGCGCGGGACGTGGCGCAGCGCACGGAACACCTCCCATATGTCGCCGCGGCCGCCGCGAACCGCATCCAGGCCGGCGAAGGCGGCGAGCGCTGCGTCGCTGGAACCCTCCAGCGCCGCCCGCACTGCCGCGAACTCGGCCGGCCATTCACCGAGCCGCGGACGTACCGCGCGTAGCGCCTGGCCCGGCGTGCCCACGGCTTCCATGACGCGCTCGAACTCCGGCGGGTGGAGATGGCGCGCGACAAAGGACAGTGCTTCGAGCGATTGCAGCAGTGGCGGCAACACGGCGACGATGTCGTCGACCACGGCGTCGCTCATGGCGCTGGTCTCCAGCGAAGCCGGCTGTCCCCGAGCGTGGCCGATATCGACGGACCACGACCTGCCTCAGGTCTTCGCCGGCATGTTCACCTGTCGCTTAAATCGCAAATAGGTCGAGTTGGCAATTCCCATAGGCAGCAGGAGCGTGGTGTCGAATTCGACGAGCACGAAATTTCTCACCACGAGGCCGCCGCCGACATTGCCGGCGCCCTGATCGGTCAAAGGGAAGGACCTCAGTGGAGCCGCGGCCCCTTCAGCAGCTTCGCGCGGTCGGTCGAAGCCAGCACGACGTCGAAGGTGACACCTTCGTGGTGCACGGTGAGCGGCACGTCGACCCCGGCTGCGCCGAGCGCCCAGAGCTTGCGGTAGAAGGCGGCCTGGCTCGTGATCTTCTCGCCCTTGATCGCGAGGATGACGTCGCCGGTCTTGAGCTCGGCGCGCGCGGCGGGTCCCTTGTCGGCGATACCGATCACGACGAGGCGGTCGCCGACCTCGGTCGAGTACATGCCGAGCCACGGCCGCGCCGGGCGGTTGACGCTGCCGAACCTGCGCAGATCATCGAGGACCGGTTTCAAGAGATCGATCGGCACGATCATGTTGACATGTTCGGACCGTCCGCCGCGCTCCTGCTCGAGCTGCAGCGAGCCGATGCCGATCAGATCGCCACTGCTCCCGATCAGGCCGGTGCCGCCCCAATTGGGATGCGCGGGGGAGGTGAAGATCGCTTCGTCGAGCAGATACTCCCAATAGCCGGCGAACTCCTGCTTCACGTCGATCTGGCTCGCGACCGAGCGGGTGCGGCCGCCGGCGCCGCCGATCACGACGCGATCGCCGATCTTCGCCGCGCTCGAGGAGCCGAGCGGCAGGGGCGAAAGCTCCAGCCGGCCGAGAGCCTGCACGAGGCCGAAGCCCGTCACGGCATCGAAGCCGAGCGCATGGCCTTCCATGACGCGGCCGTCCCCGAGATGCAGCCACACCGTTTCCGCCTCGGTGATCAGGTAGCTGATGGTGAGCACGAGCCCGTCCTCGATCACGACGCCATTACCCACGCGCTCGGTTCCGAGCGTTTCCGCGGTGAAGGCGTCGTTTGCAACGATGGAGTGCAGGCCAACGACCGAGGAAAGCACGCGATCGAGATCAAACGCGTATTCGCCAGCCCTGGGCTGAAAGGCGGGAGGTACTTTCCACTCGGTCAAGGTCAAAGAGGCCATTGTGGCTCTCCTGTTCTGTCGGCGCCACGATGTGGCGATTGGCGGACATCCGGCCATGGCGCCGTTGCGATGGCACGAAGCGAAACGCAGTGTATCATTTTGTCCCGATGCGCACTAGCTCCTGGCTTTGTCGCGGGTCTGCAATGCTCGCTCAAGCAAGAGCAGCGAGAAGGTTCCTCGCCTCGCGGACATCCCGTACATTCTCGCCGCCTTCGATGGCGGCCAGTGCCGGCTCCAGCAAGGCACGCAGCTCGTGCGCGGGTGCCGTGTCGCGCCGGAGCCGAACGAGATCGTTCGCCGCGCGCAGCTCGAGCAGGCGCGCCTCCTGGCTCTGCGCGACCGCGATCGCCCTCGCAAAGCAGGCTTCGGCGCGGCGCCGATCCGCCTCGGGCTGCCTGAGCGCGATCCATCCTTCGAGACGGTGCAGATCGGCGAGCCAGTAGGCTTCCCCGGATTGCGCGACGAAGGCGAAACCATCGTCGAGCGCCGATCGTGCGCCCGCCAGATCTCCGGCCAGCAGCAGCGCCTCGGCAATGTTCGACAGGATGATTGAATTTCCCGCATTTCCGCCGGACTGGCGCAGCGCCACCAGCGCGTTGCGCATGCCGGCAATGCGGCTTTCGGTCGGCTCGCGGATGGCGCTGGCGCAGGCTCCGAGCAGGCCCGTCAACAGCCGGATCTGCTCGACCTTCTTCTCCGCGCAGTAGACGCCGAGCTCGGCGCTGTCGCGCTCCAGCGCCTCGAACTCGCCGAACGCGAATTGCGGCCAGATCGTCGCGCAGAACTGTGCCGATGCCACGGTCGTGGGATGGCCGTGGCTCGCGAGCTCGGCGCGGACCTGCGCGGCGAGCGCGGCCGAGCTGTCGAACAGGCCGAGCGACAGCCGGGCCAACACTTCGTAGCAGCGTACGGCGATACCCTGGTCCCAGCCGAACCATGCGCTCAGCGCCTTCTGTCGCCGCGCGTCCCGCCAGGCGGAGCTCTTCTGCAGGGTTGCGAGCGCCTCGCGGTGGCTTCCGGCGTAGAACTGGAGCGTGCCGAGCGCACGGTGTCCGATCAGGAGATAGTTGGGATCGTCGTGCCGTGTCGCGGCGTCGATGATCTGATGGGCGAAGTCACGCGCCCGCGTCAGGCGCGCCGCGATGGTGCAACTCGAACTCAGTCCGTAGAGAACGGAGACGCGCTGCAGGTCGGTGCCGATGCCGCGATCGAGCAACCGCTTTGCCGCCATCAAGGCCGCGAACGTCTCCGGCGCGGAGATGCTCTTCAAGGGCCACAGCGCGTTGGCGTGCGCGACGAGAAGGCCGAGCTCGAGCGCATCGCGTCCGGCGCTCGGCTCGATGTCCGCGATCAGCGCGAGCCCGCTCGAGGCGTGACGTTCCGCCTCCACCGGTGCCGACTGCGACAGTGCGAATTCCGCGGCGACGAGCCAGCCCTGCGCCGCCTGGTCGGCAAGGCCGGCCTCGGTGTAGTGATGGGCGATGGTGGCCGGCGCATATTCCTCGTCGGTGAGGTGCTGCCTGAGCGCCCAGGCGATATGGGCATGAATGCGCTGGCGCCGGCTGCGCAACAGCGAATCATAGGCGACGTCGCGCACCAGTGCATGCTTGAACACGTAGCTGGTCTTGGGCAGGGAGCCGCGGCGGTGGATCAGCTCGGCCTCGATCAGCCGATGCATGACCTCGTGCAAGGCCTCGCCCTTGATCGGGGATACCGCCTCCAGCAGCGCATGGGAGAACTCCCGCCCGATCGCCGCTCCGATCTGCGCGGTTTCCTTGATCGGGGCCAGCCGGTCGAGCCGCGCCGTGAGCGAATCGTGCAGGGTCGAGGGGATCGCGAGCGGCGTCAGCGCGGTGGCGAGCACATAGGCGCCGCTCTCTTCGCGCAGCAGCCCGGATTCGAGCACGCTCTTGGTGAGTTCCTCCAAAAACAGGGGAACGCCGTCCGTCTTCGCCAGGATCTGCTCCAGCACCGGCGCCGGCAGCTTCTTTCCCGCGGTGATCGGTTCGATCATCGCCACCGACTGATCCCGCTCGAGCCGGTTGATCGAAAGCGAGGCGACGTTGGCCCGAGCCGTCCAGGGCGGCACGAACTCCGGCCGGAAGGTCAGCACCAACAGGATCGGCAGGCGGTCCATCCGCTCGATCAGCCGCGTGGTCAGATCGAGCGAGGACGGATCGATCCAATGCGCGTCCTCCACGATCATCAGCACGGGCATCTGCGCCGCCACGCGAAGCGGAAGCGCGAGCAGCGCCTCGATCAGGCGCTCCTTCAACTCGCTGGGCGGCAGGTCGAGGGCCGGATAGCGCTGGCCGGTCGGGAGCGTCAGCAGCGAGGCGAAATAGGGCGCGATGTCGCGGCTCGGGAGGCCGGTGCTCTCGATCATCCGCTCCAGCTTGGCGAGCCGCACGCCGGCGGCCTCACCGCTGACGAAGCCGGCGGCGAGCCAGATCTGCCCGACTACCGGATGGAAGGCGTCGTTGGTGCGGTGTGGCGAGCACTGATAGCGAAGCACCATCTGCTGCTCGCCCGCGAGGCGCTCGCGCAAGCCGGCCAGCAGGCGCGACTTGCCGATGCCGGCTTCTCCCGACAGCAACACGATCTGCGCGCCTTCCGTGCGGGCGTGATGCCACCGTTCGAGCAGCACGGCGATCTCGGTCTCGCGGCCGACGAACGGGGTCAGGACGTCCGCATGCGAGGCCTCGAAGCGGCTGACGTTCTGCCGCTCGCTCACGATCTGCCAGGCTGCGGCCAGCGACGGAAAGCCTCGGAGCGCCTGCTCGCCGAGCGGCTTCAGCTCGAACGCCTTGCCGAGCAGGCGCTGCGTCGTTTCCGAGACCAGGACGGTGTTGGGCTCGGCCACGCCCTGCAGCCGCATGGCGAGGTCCGGCGTTTCGCCGACGAGGCCGCGCAGGCGCGCTTCGCCGCGGCCGATCAGTTCGCCGATCACGACGAGGCCGGTCGAGATGCCGATCCGCACCTGCATCCTCACCGCATGTTCCGATGCGAGGCGTACGACCGCCTCCACCAGCGCGAGCGCCGCGCGGGTGGCGCGCTCGGCGTCGTCCTCATGCGCGCGCGGATAGCCGAACAGCACCATGGCGGCATCGCCCATCCACTTGGCGATGTGGCCGTCGAATCGTCCGACCGAGGCCACGACGGCGCCCTGGAAGGCGCGGATCAGATCCGCCATGTCCTCGGGGTCGAGCTGCGCCGTCAGCTCGGTCGAGCCGACGAGATCGCAGAACATCACCGTCAACTGCCGCCGCTCCGGGCCGCTTTGCGCGCGCCGTTCCGCGGGCAGCTCGCGGATCGCGCGCAGCAGCCGCAGCCGGTGACCGAGCGGCATGTCGAGATCGGCGAGATGCTGATCGGTCAGCTCCGGCAGCACATCGGCATCAATGTGCTGCTCGCGAAACAGCGCAGCATACTGATCAAGGCCGAGGCTGCCGAGCCAGGTCCCGACGTCCATCGATAGGGGTCTCCAGTGCGGCGCGGAACATAGTGAAAAATCGCCGTGGTTGCACAACTAATCGTCGGGGCTGTCCATCGCCAATCGCCGAGCTTGCGTCATCTTTGCGCGAGAATCGGCGCGTATCCGAGCGACCGTCCTGCGGTCGCTGCACGCGCGCTCGGCGCCTGCAAGGGTGGCCGTACCCTTGCGCCGTCCGCGCAACTGGCCCACCATCGGCCACAATTGATCCGGTGTCGGGTTGCATTCGCTGTGGCCGCCGGCGGAGACGCAAGCGATGGTCATCGAGGACATTTCGTTCATTCCTGTCCAGGCGCTGCTGTCCGCCGCCTACGGAATGTCGAAATCGCTGGCCACCGCGCGGGCTGCCACCCTGGTGCGGCTGAAGCTTGCCGACGGTACCGAGGGGATCGGCGAGGCGTGGGGACTGCCGCAGGCCAATCTGGCTTATCTGCCGCTGCTCAAGAGCTGTCTCACTGGCGTCAACGTGCTCGACATCGAGCATGCCTACTCCCTGATGCTGGCGCGCCAATATCTTTTCGGCGTGCAGGGCCCGCTGACCTGGTGCATCTCCGGCATCGATATCGCGGCCAAGGACGCCGCCGGCAAGCTGTTGAAGCAGCCGGTGCACCGCCTGATCGGCGGCAAGCAGGCGGACAACGTGCATATCTATGCGTCCGGAGGCTATCTGACCAACGACAGCGAACGCGACCTTGCGCCGCAGATCGAGGCCATGGCCAAAAGTCGACACCGCGCGGTCAAGATCAAGATCGGCATCTCGCCGGCCTCCGACGAGCCCGCGTCGCCGCGGCGCGGCGCATCCTCGGCGACGACGTCGAGATCATGGTCGACATCAATTCGAACTACACGCTCGACCTCGCGCGCGAGAGCATCAGCCGCCTCGCGCCGTATCGGACAGGCGCTCCGAGGTCGCCTCGTCGAGCATGAGATCGCGCGCGCAGGCCGTCACCGAGGCGCGGTAGACCTCGTGAATCCGCAGCGCAGCAGCACTTCGAGCTGGGCATCGGTGAGCGAGGCGGTCTTCCGCGTGCGAGCGATAGCCGGTGTCGCGTCCGTGGATGCCGGTATCGCAGAGCTTCGGGCTCGACGGGAAGATGACGTCTCCAATCGGGGGCGACCGATGTCAAATTCTCACGGGACAGCGTCGGCGCTTGCTTTGCCGCCGGTCCTATACGAAGCTGACTAACAGGCGAAAACGCTGCTGAATCTGCTGTTGGCTGCCGCAGGAAGCATGCTTGCGCTTGCGTCGGTGCACCGGTTGATGGAGTTCGAGCTTGAAACTTCCTCGCCGTCAGTTCCTGCATCTGGCCGGGATCGCCGCCGGTCTTCCGGTTGTCTCGGGCCTTGCGAACGCAGCGGTCTATCCGGCGCGGCCGGTCCGCATCATCGTCGGCTTCGCTGCCGGCGGCGCGCCCGACATCGCGGCCCGTCTGCTCGCGCAATGGTTGTCCGACCGGCTCGGCCAGCAGTTCATCGTCGAGAACAGGCCCGGTGCCGGCGGCAACATCGCGACCGAAACCGTGGTGGGCGCGCCCGCCGATGGACATACGCTGCTGCTGGTGAGCATCGCCAACGCCGTCAACGCGACGCTCTACCAGCGGCTCAACTACGATTTCATGGCCGACATCGCGCCGGTCGCGTGCATCAGCCACGAGGCCTACGTCATGGAGGTGCATCCGTCGTTTCCGGCGACGACCGTCGGCGAATTCATCACCTATGCCAAGGCCCATCCGGGCAAGCTGAACATGGCGTCGGCGGGCAATGGCACCGGCCCGCACGTGGCCGGCGAGCTGTTCAAGATCATGGCCGGTGTCGACATGGTGCATGTGCCCTATCGCGGCTCGCCGCCGGCGCTCACCGATCTCATCGCGGGCCAGGTGCAGATGATGTTCAGCCCGCAGTCCTCCTCGATCGAATATGTCAGGGGTGGCAAGCTTCGCGCGCTGGCCGTCACGACGGCCGCCCGCTCGCGCGTCCTGCCCGATGTTCCGACCGTGGGCGAGTTCGTGGCCGGCTACGAGGCGAGTGGCTGGTACGGCATCGGCGCGCCCCGCAGGATTTCGGCCGAGATCGTCGACAGGCTGAACGGAGAGATCAATGCGGGCCTTGCGGATGCGACATTGAAGGCGCGGTTCGCCGAGCTCGGCGCCGCGGTTGCCATCGGCTCGCCATCCGATTTCGCGAGGCTGATCGCCGAGGAAACCGAGAAGTGGGGCAAGGTGATACGGATGGCCAACGTCAGGGCCGACTAGGATTGGTCATCGGCCAACGTGGGATGTAGCCCGGATGAGCGCAGCGATATCCGGGTTTCACGCGCGGTCCCGGATGTCGCTGCGCCGATCCGGGCTACGATGGGGTACCGGACGGACGCGGTCCGTCACGACATTGGATTCATTCAGCGGCCGTGGCCGCATCGGAGGGTGTGATGACAACTTTGGCGGAAGGGCGCGAGCTCACGCAGGTCGGTCCCGGAACGGTGATGGGCGAGTTGATGCGGCACTACTGGCTTCCCGCGACGATGTCCTCGGAGCTCGTGCGGGACCGCGCGCCGGTCCGGCTGATGCTGCTCGGCGAGAAGCTGATCGCGTTCCGCGACAGTGCGGGCCGCGTCGGCGTGATGGACCATCGCTGCCCGCATCGCTGCGCCTCGTTGTTTCTCGGACGCAACGAGGAAGGCGGCATCCGCTGCATCTATCATGGCTGGAAGTTCGACGTCGCCGGCAACTGCGTCGACATGCCGAGCGTGCCGCCGCAGCAGGATTTCAAGCACAAGGTGAAGGCGAGAGCCTTCCCTGCCGTCGAGCGCGCCGGCATCGTCTGGGTCTACATGGGATCTGCCGCCAAGGCGCCGCCGCTGCCGGCCTTCGAAATCCTCGACGCGCCCGAGGACGAGGTCAGCGTCACCTTCATTCAGCGCGAATGCAACTATCTGCAGGCGATCGAAGGCGAGATCGACACCTCGCATTTCGGTTTCCTGCATGCCGGTCATGTCGATCAGGACGACGTGCCGGCGGACGGTCCGATCTATCACACCGTCACCAACCGTGCCCCGGAGTACCACATCGCCGACACCCCCTGGGGCACGCAATACGCCGCCTACCGCGCGGCCGGGGCGGAGAGCACCTATTGGCGCTTCGCGAGCTTCGCCTTTCCGTTCTGGACGCTCGCGCCCAATGGCGAGTTCGCGAGCCACGTCCATGCCCGCGCCTGGGTGCCGCTCGACGATGGCCATACCATGTTCTGCTTCCTGCGCTGGACGCGTGGCGTCTCGGCGCACACGCAGCCGCAGCCCGCCTTCAAGGACGGCACGCCGGTCGGCGGCACCGGGCGTGGCAACAGGCTGCTGCCGAACACGACGGACTGGCTCGGCCGTTTCCGGCTCGCGGCGAATGAAGGCAATGACTGGCAGATCGACCGTGCCGCGCAGCAGAGCAACGCGATCTACAGCGGCATCGACGGCATCCATTTGCAGGACCAGGCGATCACCGAAAGCATGGGGCCGGTCACCGACCACGCCTTCGAGCATCTCGCGCCGTCGGACCAGATGATCACGCGCACGCGCCGCCGCCTGTTGATGGCCGCCCGCGCGCTACGCGACCAGCGCATCCTGCCGCCCGGCGTCGCGGATGCCGAAGTGTTCCGCGGCGCGCGCAGCGGCTACTTCGTCAGCGAGGACAGGAGTCCGTGGCAGGACGTCTATGCCAGGCAACTGGCCGCGGCCCTGCACCCGTCGCCCCCGCTGCGTGCAGCGGAGTAGCTTGCGTAGGGCGGATTAGTACTAATCGTACTGAGTCACAAGAAGACTCAAGCCATTGAATCGACTCGTCTTTGTGCAAATATGGTCGTTCCAAAAAGCTCAAGAATTTCAACGAGAGCACCACACATGTGACTTAGTACGACTAACCCGCCCTACGAACCTCGGACGCAATTGATTTGCCTGGCGGGTCAAGCCCGTCCGCCACAAATATTTCTCTTTTTCAGAAACTAGAATCGGATGTATATTCTGCGCCGTCCCGCCTCCAGATGAGGGACGTTTCGCGGTCGTCACGGACGTTGGAGGCGGGATGCGGTGGACGCTGCAATGTCAGGCGCTTTTGCGCGAGACGACTGGCGATGCGGCGGACGGCGAAGGCGTGTGGTCCTGATCCCGCGACGCTGGGATCAAGTCGGCGGCGATGCCTCGCATCGACGCAGGCGAGGGTGGCAAGACAGCCCGTTCACCCGGGAGAGCGCGCTATAAGACGTAAACCACCGCGCAGGGAAGGCCGGGTCAACTCGGCTGAGCCTGTGGTTCCTGCCCCGTGCGTTTTCTGTTGCACGGGGGCCATGGGTGCCAGCCGGCACCCGGTCTTCCCTGCGCCCTCATCTTCCTCGAGGGCGGTCTCGGCAAAAGTCGGGCGCGATGCGCGCCGCGGCAATGCGGACGCCTGTCCGTTCAGTTCTTTGAAAAGGTCAAATCGGAATGGTCGGCGCTTCGCGACACATGCGAGATGCGTAGGGTGGGCAAAGCGGCCACTTGCACGAGGCTTGCCACGCCAAGGCAGAAGCGTGCCCACCACCCCGGAGTAACGCTGTCGAAATAACGGTGGGCACGTCGCTCCGCGCCTTAGTCTTACTGCGTCTAGCCCACCCTACAGATCTCACCGCTACGGATCGAGCTCGGTGTCCCAATAGAGATAGTCGAGCCAGGAATCATGCAAATAGTTCGGCGGAAACAGCCGGCCGTTGCGATGGAGCTGGTGCACCGTCGGCGCGTAGGGCGCCTGTCTCGGGAACATCTTGGCCTGCTGCGGCGTCAGATTGCCCTTCTTCAGGTTGCAGGGCGAGCAGGCCGCGACGACGTTCTCCCAGGTGGTCTGGCCGCCCTTGGAGCGCGGGACGATGTGGTCGAAGGTCAGGTCATCACCCGAGGAGCAGTACTGGCAAACGAAGCGGTCGCGCAGGAAGACGTTGAAGCGGGTGAAGGCGGGATGGGTCGTCGGCTTGACGAAGGATTTCAGCGACACCACGCTCGGCAGCTGGATCTCGAAGGAGGGGCTGCGCACCGCACGATCATAGTGCTCGACGATATTGACGCGGTCGAGGAACACCGCCTTGATCGCGTCCTGCCACGACCAGAGCGACAGCGGGTAGTAACTCAGCGGCCGGAAGTCCGCATTCAACACCAGCACCGGCCAACCGCCTTGCGAGACATGTGCGTTCAAATAACGCTCCTGGCTCCCGTATCGGCTGCGAAGCAGCACGTATTGACATACTACATGCAGCGTGACGGGATTGTGAAGAGCTTAGAAGAGCTTATCCCGAGGGCCGGGTCCATGTGCCGCGCGCAGGGATCGCGCGCTTTCGGGATCACAAATTGGTGGGGAGGGGACGAATGCGAAGCCTGTTTTGGCTCGCGGTCGCTGCGTTTGTGATGTTTGCCGGCAATGGCGCGGTCCGTGCCGACGACTATCCGGCCCGGCCGGTGACCCTGATGGTGCCATTTTCAGCGGGCGGCGGCACCGACACCCATGCGCGGTTCCTGGCTGAGAAGATGCGGGCAATTTTGGGGCAGCCCATCGTCATCGAGAACGTCGCAGGCGCGGCCGGCTCGATCGGGGTCAGCCGCGCGGTGCGCTCGGCCGCCGACGGCTATACGCTCTCGATCGGCACCTCCACCACCCACATGCTGACCGGCGGCCTCTACAAGCTGGCTGAACACGACGATGGCGCAGGTCTTGGCCGATCCGCGGTGAAGCAGCGCTTCGCCGAACTCGGCATCCAGCTCACGCCGATCAGCGAGCAGTCGCCGCAAGCGCTGCGCGCGTTCCAGAAGCAGGAGGCCGAGCGCTGGTGGCCGATCATGAAGGCGGCCGACATCAAGGGGGAGTGCGGTCTGTCCGTTACTGCGAACGAGTGCTCGCAATGACGGATCCCGCTATGACAGGGCTCGCAATGACGGAGCTACGCGCTTGCTAGATCTTCTCCAGCTTCTTCAGGCACAGGCTGGTGCGGACCACGTCCGGCATCGGCTGGTCCGGAAAGCTGGTCTTCCAGTTGGTGACGCCGACCTCGCCGACATAGATGTCGCCCTTGGAGTCGAGCGCGAGCCCGTGCGGCGCGAGGAATTTCCCGGTCTCCAGACCCGGGCCGTGCTCGCCGCCGAACCGCGCGAGGCGCTTTCCGCTGGCATCGACCAGCGTCAGGCGCGGCCCGAGATTGGGCACCTTGAGATTGACCGGCATGCCCGGTCCGAGCTCGCCGATGATGAAGTTCGGCTTTTTGCCGCCGCAGCAGCAGAGCGCACAGGGACGGTGCAGATTGTTCCACTGCGTCTCGTATTTGCCCTCGCCGTCGAACACCTGGACGCGGTGGTTCTCGCGGTCGGCGACATAGACGAAGCCGTCGGAGTCGGAGGCGATGTTGTGGACGATGTTGAACTGGCCCGGATCGCTTCCCGGCGCGCCCCAGCTCTTGATCAGCTTGCCGTCCGGGCTGAACTTGTGCACGCAGGCATTGCCATAGCCGTCGGAGACGTAGATCTCGCCCTTCGGCGACAGCGCGGTGTGGGTGCAGCGGTGGAACGGCTCGCCGCTCATGTAGGGCGCAGGCTTGCCGGGAATGCCGATGGTCAGCAGCACCTTGCCTTCGCCCGTGCATTTGCGCACGGTGTGGTCGCCGTCATCGGTGCAGTAGAGCTGGTCGTCGGCATCGATATGGAGCCCGTGCGCGCGGCTGAACAGGCCTTCGCCAAAACTCCGCAGGAAATTGCCGGCGCGGTCGAGCACGATCATCGGATGCTCGCCGCGGTTGAAGACATAGACCTGGTCCTTGCTGTCGACCGCGACGGAGGCGACGTCGGTCAGCTTCCAGCCGTCGGGCAGCTTCGCCCAGTTCTCCACCACGCGATAGCGATGCTCGCCGGTGCCCAGGATGTTCGGCATGTATTTTTCTCCCTGTTTGTTCTTGCCATCATTCCGGGGCGGCCGCACGGCGAACCCGGAATCTCGAGATTGCAGGCCTCGTTCGTGTCACTCCGCTGCGGAAGCAGCCCCGCGCGGCAACATCCCTTCCTCGATCGCCTTGATCTGCAGCGCCAGGAATTTCGAGTTGATGCGGCATTGCGCGAGACCGCCGGCGATGAAGGTGAGGCCCGGTTGACCGGTGCGCACATACATGTTGCGCAATTCCTGGCCGTCGCCAAAACCCCAGATCGGGCCGACGCGGTCCGCAACCTGCTTGCCCAGCAGCTTCTGCACCAGCTCCTCCTGCGGCCGGTAGCCGGTCGCCAGCACCACGAGGTCGGCCTCGATGGTTTCGCCACGCTTCAGCCGCACGCCTTCGGCGACGAAACGGTCGATCTCGGCAAACTGCTTCAGCTTCACCGCGCCGGAGACGATGAGATCGGAGCAGCCGACGTTGAAGTAGTAGCCGCCGCCGCGGGTCAGGTATTTGAACTGCCAGCCGGTGCCGTCCTCGCCGAAATCGAGCTGGAAGCCGCGGCTTTCGAGCCCGTCGAGCAACGGCTTGTCGATCTGCCGCGCCTGCTCGGTCAGCATGGCATGGCTGCGCCGCCCCAGCGCCAGCGGCATCGAGAGCGCGATCAGGTCGTTGTCCTCCAGCGTGCCCTCGCTGTAGGGCGCATAGACGAGCTGCGCCGACGGCTCGATGTTGACGACGAGCGTGGAGGAGCGCTGCACCAGCGTGACGTCGGCGCCGCTGCCTTCGAGATCCTGGGCGATGTCATGGCCGGAATTGCCGGTGCCGATGACGATCGCGCGTTTGCCGTTCCAGCGCTCGCCATCATCATATGCGCTGGAATGCAGCACCTTGCCCTTGAAATCCGTCAGGCCCGGCATCGCGGGCAGATTGGGGATGCCGCTCACGCCCGTCGCCATCACGATATGGCGCGGATGCATCTCGCGCCGGGTGCCGTCCGCCTTGCGCAACACCACGTGCCAGCACGCCTTGGTCTCATCATAAGTCCCGCCTTCGAATTCGGTGCCGGTCCAGACGTTCAGCTCCATGGCGTCGACATAGGATTCGAGCCAGTTGGCGAGCTTGTCCTTGGGGATGTAGACCGGCCAGCTCGGCGGGAATGGCATGTAGGGCAGATGATTGACATGCACCTGGTTGTGCAGGGTCAGCGCATGGTAGCGCTTGCGCCAGTTGTCGCCGATCCGCGTCTCGCGGTCGACGATCAGCGTGTCGACCTTGAGCAGCTTCAGCCGCGCCGCGATCGCAAGGCCCGACTGGCCGCCGCCGACCACCAGCACGGCCGGATCGCGATCGGCATAGGCGAGAGAGGCATTGCGCAGGTCGAGCCAGTTCGGCCCGCGGAAGTCGCGCGAATAGGACTGGCCGCGCGGCCGCGCCGACCCGAGTTCCTCCTCGAACCCCTTCAGCCCCTCGAGCGCCGTGAGCAGCGTCCAGGCCTTCAGCCGGTTGCCGTCGGCTGTGTCCGGAATCAGCCGGACGATGCCGTCGCCGCGACCGATATCGGTCTCGAAGTTGAAGATCGCCTCGATCGCCGCGGTGCCGGCGCGCGTCACCTGGCGCGGCGGCGCGCGTTCGGCATCGACCGCAAATCCCCTCGGCTGCGCGACACGGGCCTGCAAGGCTTGCAGGATGGCGGGCGCGCCATTGAAGGTCTGGATGTGCCAGCTCAGCGCCAGCACATCGCGCCAATAGCTCTCGGAAAGAAACAGCCGCCTCAGCGCATCGCCGTCGTTGTCGGCCAGGGCGGCTTCGAATTGCGCGAGCCAGCTGTCCACGGCGACGGTGACATCACTGGTCTTGTCGAGCATCGGCGTTTCTCATTCTTGCTTGTTGGCGGCTCCTGCCCCGCCGTCAGGCTATACCGTTTCAGGCGGGGCAGAAAGCGAGGACGGCTGCATGTGCCCTTGATCGGATCGAATACGTCGGCGAGCGCTCCTGTTGGAGCTGGGGGTGGCGCTGCGCTATTGGCTCGCGCCGATCACGCCCTCGCGCTTCCTGATGACGCGGTAGTAGCTCCACCACAGATGCGCCGCCGCACCGCGCAGCGGCCGCCACGGCTCGGCCAGCGGCGCCATCTCTTTCGGATTCGGCCGCGCCTTCAGCCCGAGCCCGGTCCTGACCGCCTCCTGCACCGCCAGGTCGCCCGCGGGCCAGGCGTCGCCATGGCCGAGGCAGAACAACAGGTAGATGTCGGCGGTCCACGGCCCGATGCCGTGCAGCGAGGTCAGCGTCCGGTGCGCGGCATCGGCGTCCTCGTTGGCGAGCACGTCGAGATTGAGCCGCTCGGCGGCCAGCTCGCGTGCGACGTTCTTGAGCGTCTTGATCTTGGCCACCGACAGGCCGAGCCGGCCCAGCCGGTCGGCGCGGGCACGGCGGAACGCGATGGCATCGAGGGGATCGAAGGCCTGGCTCAGCCGGGCCCAGATCGCGGCAGCGCTCGCGGTCGAGAGCTGCTGGCCGCAGACGATGTGGGCGAGGCCGGCAAAGCCGGGTTCGCGCCGCCGCAGCGCCGGCATGCCGGTCGCCTCGAGGATCGGCGCAAGCCGCCTGTCCTGCTTGACCAACACGCGTATGGCTTCGTCAAGGTCGTCCTGGGTCTCGAGATGGATCAGCATTGCCGCTCGACCCCACCACGCCCGGGATGAGAGATCAATGCGGCCCGTCTTCCGTTTTGCCCCGAGCCCGAACGGCCACCTGCATCTCGGGCACGCCTATTCGGCGCTGTTGAATTTCGATCTGGCGCGCGAAAGCGGCGGCCGCTTCCTGCTGCGGATCGAGGACATCGACCCGACCCGCTGCCGGGCCGAATTCGAAACCGCGATCTATGAGGATCTCGCCTGGCTCGGCATGGCCTGGGAGATGCCGGTGCGGCGGCAGTCCGAGCATCTCGGCTCCTACGCGCAAGCGCTGCAGCGGCTCGTGGCGCAAGGCCTGGTCTATCCGAGCTTCGAGAGCCGCACCGAGATCGCGCGGCTGGTGGCGGAGCGTGAGGTGGGGGGCGATTGGCCGCGGGATCCCGACGGCGCGCCGCTTTATCCGGGCGGCTCCAAGGTCCTCTCGCCTGACGAGCGCGCGCAGCGGCTCGAATCGGGCGCACCCTATGCGTTGCGGCTGGACGTGGCGGCCGCGGTCGCGCTGGCGGGTGCGTTGAGCTGGATGGAGCGGGGGGAGGGGCCCGATGGGGAGACGGGACCGATCGCGGCCGAGCCGGAGAGATGGGGCGACGTCATTCTGGCGCGCAAGGAGACACCGACCAGCTATCATCTCTCGGTCGTGATCGATGACGCGCTGCAGGGGGTGACCGAGGTCGTTCGTGGCCAGGATCTATTCCACGCAACGGGCATACACCGGCTGCTGCAACGCCTGCTCGGCTTGTCCGAGCCGTCCTATCGGCACCATCGTCTGATCCGCGACGACGCGGGGTGCAAGCTCTCCAAATCCTCTGCCGCGACCGGCCTGCGCGCGCTGCGCGCGAAGGGCGCAACGCCGGCCGACATCCGCCGTCTCATTGGTCTGGCTTGGGTCTAGCTCGTTAACCTGTCACGGATATCCCGGGTGAATGTCCGAAACGTTACCGTGACTCTGCCCACCCGGCCGTGCGATGCTGATCGTGGCGCGGGTAAAGGGGAGTCATGACGGCAAGATCGCGGCCAAGGCGCGTCAAGCGCGCGCCGAAGAAGCGGCCCGTAAAAAAGCCAACGTCTCGCGCTCTCGCGCGGAAGACGCCGAAGCGCATCAGCTCGCGCGGCGTGGTGGAGACCGCGCTTGCCGTGTTCGCCCATGAGGTCCGCACGCCGCTGACCGGCATTCTCGCCATCAGCGACCTGCTCGCCACCTCGGACCTCGGCGAGCGGGAGCGGCGCTGGGTCGACACCATCAAGGCGGGGGCGGAGCACCTGGCGAGCCTCGCGACCCTGTTCGTCGACGCCGCGAAGACCGCGCGCGGGGGCGCTGGCGCCGCGACCGTTGCACGTGAGGCGCTGTTCGACCTGCGGGCGCTCGCCCGCAGCGTCGGCAATTCGTTGGCGGGCCGCGCAGCGGCCAAGGGGCTGCAATCCGAGGTGATCCTGTCCGAGGTGCTGCCGTCGCTCGTGGTCGGCGATCTCGTCGGCCTGCGGGCGGCGCTGGAGAACCTGGTCGACAATGCGGTGAAATTCACTGAGCGCGGCACCGTCGCCCTGGAGGCACGGCCGGCGCCGGCGGGCAAAGGCAAGGTCGGCGCGGCTTTTACCGTGTCCGACAGCGGCATCGGGTTGAGCCTGCCGGAGATCCGGCGCCTGTTTCGTCCGTTCTCGCAAGCCAATGTCTCGATCGCCTCGCGTTTCGGCGGCGCGGGGCTGGGCCTGTCCTCGGTCAAGCAGCTCGCGCGTACGATGGGGGGCGACATCGTGGTGGCACAGCGTCCCGGCGGCGGCACTGCCTTCACCCTGACGGTGGCGCTGCGGCCCGCAGAGGCGCCGCGGACGGCAGGACCGGCGACGAGCGACGAAGCCGCCCCGGAAGCGATACCGTCGCTGCGTGTCCTCAGCGTCGAGGACAATCCGTTCGGCCGGGTCGTCCTCAATACCATCCTGAACGAGCTCGGGCATCAGGCCGAATTCATCGGGCGGGGCGAAGCCGTCGTGGAGCGGATCGCCCAGGGCGCCTTCGACGCCGTGCTGATGGACATGGTGCTGCCGGGCATCGGCGGGGTCGAGGCGATCAGGCGGATCCGCGCGCTCGGTCCGCCGCAGGGCTGCATCCCCGTGATCGGCGTCTCCGGCAGCGGCGACGACGAGGCGGCCTCGCGCGAAGCCGGGGCCGACGCCTTCCTGCTCAAGCCTGTGTCTCCGCGGGCTTTAGCGACTGCGCTGCTTGAAGCGACACGCCGCGCGGCAGCCGCGACTTGATGATCGCCGCATTCAG
>NZ_JAFAVV010000236.1 GCF_019242285.1 Bradyrhizobium sp. | reverse complement strand
CATCGCGGTGCTGCACCTGCCCGTTTGGGCCGTGATCGGACGCTATGCGGAGCTCAGCACGCCATTGGACGCGACGTCGCGGATCGTGATCACGGCGATGATCTGCCTCGGCTGGGCGCTGATCCTGTCGCAGGCCATCGAGTCGGTAACCAGGGTGTTTTACGCCCGGGCCGATCTCGACCTCATCATGTCGTCGCCGGCAAGGCTGCCCGAACTGTTTGCGGTGCGGATCGCGGCGATCGCGCTTTCGGTCACCGCCATGGCGCTGCTGTTCACGACGCCGTTCGTCGACGTGCTCATGCTCGGCGGCGGCGCCAGATGGCTCACGGCGATCGGCGTCGTCATCACCGGCGGCCTGTCGGCGACCGCCATGGCGATCGCGGCCACCATCATGCTGTTCCGCCTGATCGGACCGGCACGAACGCGGCTGGTCGCGCAGGTCGTCGCCGCGATCATCGGCGCCGGTTTCGTGATCGCGCTGCAGGTCGCAGCGATCCTGTCCTACGGCACGCTGTCACGCTTTGCGATCATCACCTCCGACGCCGTGGTCGCGCTGGCACCGGCGGTCGACAGCATCATCTGGTGGCCGGCGCGGGCGGCCACCGGCGAGGTGACAGCCCTGCTGCCGCTGCTTTCGGGAAGCCTCATTCTGCTCGGGGCGGTGATGGCGATCTTCTCGCCGCGTTTTGCCGAGACCGCCGCCAGCGCCTCGGCGCGCGCGGCACCCGGCCGCAAGGCTTCGGGCGTCCGGCGATTTCGCGTCCGCTCGCCCCAGCAGGCGCTGCGACGCAAGGAGTTCATGCTGCTCGCGCGCGATCCCTGGCTGGTCTCGCAGACCCTGATGCAGCTGCTCTATCTGGTGCCGCCGGCGCTGCTGTTGTGGCGAAACTTCGCCGACAATTCCGTCGGCCTCGCGCTGGTGACGCCGGTCGTGGTCATGGCGGCGGGGCAACTCGCCGGCGGGCTCGCCTGGCTTTCGATCTCGGGCGAGGACGCACCCGACCTCGTCGGTACGGCGCCGCTCCGACAGCGGCAGATCATCCGGGCCAAGATCGAGGTCGTGCTGATCGCGATCGGAACCGTGTTTGCACCGCTGGTGGCGGCGCTGAGCTTTGCCGCGCCGTGGCAGGGGGCGATCACCGCCGTCGGCGTCATGGTCGCGGCGCTCACGGCAACCGCGATCCAGCTGTGGTTTCGGGTGCAGGCCAAGCGCAGCCAGTTTCGCCGCCGCCAGACCTCCTCGCGGCTCGCCACTTTCGCCGAAGCCTTTTGTTCGATCGGCTGGGCCGCCTCCGCCGCAATCGCCGTGATCCTGCCGCTGGCCGCGGTGCCGTGCGGCCTGATCACGACCGCGATCCTCGCCGCGACCTGGGCCCTCAGCCCGCGGCGGGCCTGATCTGAGATGTCAACCTCTCACCAATTCCATGACCGCTCCGGCAAAGGCCTCCGGCGCCTCCTGCGGCAGATTGTGGCCGACGCCGGGCACGACGCGATGAACGCGGGAGCCGACGAACCTTGCCGCCTGCGCCGAGCCATCGGTCGCCGGCGTCACGGTGTCCGCCTCGCCGTCCAGCGTGACCGTGGGCACCGTGATCGCCGGCAGCGCAGCGAGGCGCGATTGCAGCTCGGCATAGCGTGGATCGCTGGCCGCGAGCCCATAGCGGTGCCGATAGCTGTGGACGGCAACTTCGACATAGTCGGGATTGTCGAAGGCGATCGCGGTCCGCTCGAAACAGGCCTCGTCGAACTGCCACGTCGGCGACCACAGCTTCCACAATGTCCGTCCGATCTCGCGCCGGTTTGCGGCGAGACCGGCGCGGCCGCGCTCGATCTGGAAGTACCACTGGTACCAATAGGCGACCTCGCGCGCGACCGACGCCGGCTGCATGGCATTCGCGATGTCCTGGATCAGATAGCCGTTCACCGACAGCAGCCCCGCGCAGCGCTCCGGCCACAGCGCCGCGCCGACGCATGCCGCGCGGGCCCCCCAGTCGTAGCCCGCGAACACGGCGCGGGGGATCGCCAGCGCATCCAGCAGCGCCTTCAGATCGGCCCCGATCGCCGCCTGCTCCCCGGAGCGCGGCGTGGCGGGATCGCGGAAACGCGTCGGCCCATAGCCGCGCAAATAGGGTACGAGGACGCGGCACCCTGCGCCGGCCAGCATCGGAGCGACGTCGACATAGGAATGGATGTCGTAGGGAAAACCGTGCAGCAGCACGACCACAGGTCCCGCCGGCGGCCCTGCCTCGTAATAGGCAATGTTGAGCACCCCGGCATCGACGTAATGCAGCGGTTCGATCCGTCGTGTCGACGGCGCATGCGGCGTGCCGCTGAATTGTGCTGACGTGTTCGACAATGTGAACTCCTCGACCGCTCGAGACATGGTAGTTC
>NZ_JAFAVV010000097.1 GCF_019242285.1 Bradyrhizobium sp. | reverse complement strand
CGGCTTGAACTGCTCGCCCTTGCGGGTGTCGACCGGCACCAGCTCGCAGGGCAGGCCGGCCTCCTCGATGAACAGCGCGACCTTGTTCGGGTTGGGCGCCCCATTGAAGTAGAATTTGAGCATGGTGGAAAATCTCCCCTGATCGTTCGTTGCCGAGAAAATTCGGGACACTGCGCCGCAGTCGGCGGGCCGCATCTCCATGCACAAATTTCGCCGAAAAGCGCAAGCGACGAGTTTGTGAAAGAGATGCTGCCTGCCTTAGCTCGTCATTCCCGGGCGCGCGCAAGTGCGAGATTCGGAAGGACGAAGGACGGATCAGGTGCCGCGGCTTCAGCCCGCCGCCATGCCGGCGCGGATCTCGGCGCGCAATTCGTCGATCAGCTTGAGACCCCTCTTGGTCTCGACATGCCAGAAGGTCCAGCCGTTGCAGGCTTCCGAGCCCTGCGCCACCGCGCCGATGCGATGGATCGAGCCGACCTTGTCGCCGAGCATGATGGCGCCGTCGGCGCGCACCAGCGCGCCATGCCGCTTCTTGGCGTCGACGCGCTTCGTGCCCGGCAGGATCATGCCGCGCTCGATCAGCTCGGAGAATGCGACGCGGGGCGCATCCCGTGCGGTCATGAACGGTGCGAGCGTCGCTTCCGGCAGCGGCTCGATGGACGCGATGCGCGCCTCGGCCGCCTTCGCATAGTCCTGGTCGCGCTCGAAGCCGACGAAACGGCGGCCCAGTCGTTTGGAGACCGCGCCCGTGGTGCCGGTGCCGCTGAAGGGATCGATGACGAGATCGCCGGGCTTCGACGACGACAGCAGCACGCGCGCCAAAAGGCCTTCCGGCTTCTGGGTCGGATGCACCTTCCTGCCGTCCGCGCCTTTAAGGCGTTCCTCGCCGGTGCAGAGCGGGATCAGCCAGTCGGAGCGCGCCTGCACGTCCTCATTCGCGGCCTTCAGGGCCTCGTAGTTGAACGTGTAGCCCTTGGCCTTCTCGTCGCGCGCGGCCCAGATCATGGTCTCGTGCGCGTTCGTGAATCTGCGGCCGCGGAAATTCGGCATCGGGTTGGACTTGCGCCAGACGATGTCGTTGAGCACCCAGAAACCCAGGTCCTGCATGATGGCGCCGACGCGGAAGATGTTGTGATAGGAGCCGATCACCCACAGCGTCGCCGAGGGCTTCATCAGGCGGCGGCAGGCGAGCAGCCAGGCGCGGGTGAAATCGTCATAGGCGGCGAACGAGGAGAACTTGTCCCAGTCGTCGTTGACGGCATCGACGTGGGATTCGTCGGGCCGCTTCAATTCGCCCTTGAGCTGCAGATTGTACGGAGGATCGGCGAAGACCAGGTCGACGGAAGCCGCCGGCAACTTCGACATCTCGGCGACGCAGTCGCCAACGATGATGCTGTTGGAGGACGACTCAAAATTTGTGCGGGGCGCCTTTACAGACGCCCCGCGACGCGACTCAACCATGACTCGATTACTCTGACTCAGGTGACGCTGCCGGCGACGCGGGACCTAACAGCCGACTGCCCCCACCTTGATCCGCCAAAGTAAAAATCGACTTAACCCCGAAGATTTTTCGAATTGCGTTCCGCGCGCGTTAGTCGCAACGCTTTTCATGATCGGCAGAGACGCCAAGGTGCCGAGCAAACAGCGCCATTCACCTCTCTCTCTTTGCTGAGAAAAAGGTGCAGCTCCTGCGGACGTGTCGCAGGCGATGGCGCCGTCGCGGCAAGACGGCACTAGGCAATTTTTGCCGGGCGGGCTATTGATTAATGGAACGGAAATTTTAATTCACGCGTTGGGATCGCGCGCGTATCACCGCGGGAATTGCGCCTCGCGAGGCAAATGGGAAAGAGCCGTCATGCGTTACGATGATTTCCGCCGCTCCGGCGATATCGAGGACCGTCGTGACGATGGTGGCGGATTTGGCGGAGGCGGCGGCATCGGCCTGCCGGTCGGCGGCGGCGGGCTCGGCATCGGCACTATCATCGTGCTCGGGCTGATCTCCTATGCCTTCGGCATCGACCCGCGCATCCTGATCGGCGGCGCTGAGATGGTCAACGGCGGCGGCCACGCGCCGTCCTATCAGAGCGATCGCTCGTCCGGGAAGAGCGGCGTCCCGACCGACGAGATGGGCAGCATGATCTCCGGCATTCTCGGCGAGATCGACGACCGCTGGAGCGAGATCTTCCAGCAGCGCGGGCAGACCTATACCGGGCCGAAGATCGTGCTGTTCCGCAACGCCACCAATGGCGGGCGCTGCGGCATGGCGCAGTCGGCGATGGGGCCGTTCTACTGCCCGCCGGAACGGAAGATCTTCATCGACACTGCGTTCTTCCGGGAGGTCGAGACGCGCTTCCATGGCTGCTCCGGCAATGCCTGCAAGTTCACCTCGGCCTATATCATCGCGCATGAGGCCGGCCACCACATCCAGAACCTGCTCGGCATCATTCCCAAGGTGACGCGGCTGCAGCAGGACGCCGGCAGCAAGGCCGAGGCCAACGCGTTGCAGGTCAAGGTCGAGCTGCAGGCCGACTGCCTGTCGGGGCTCTGGGTCAATCGCGAGGAGAAGAAGCGGCCGGGCTTCCTCGAAACCGGTGACATCGATTCGGCGCTGACCACGGCCTCCGCGATCGGCGACGACACGCTGCAGCGGCAGGCGACCGGCCGCGTGGTGCCGGACTCCTTCACCCACGGCAGCGCGGCGCAGCGCAAGCGCTGGTTCATGAACGGCTATCAGCAGGGCACGCTGGAAGCCTGCAACACCTTCGGCAGCGGCTCGCTGTAGGTCGGTCCATGGCGTCGACCGATGAAACGAAGCAGTTCATTGCACTCGACATCGCGGTGTTGACGATCTCGGACACGCGCTCGCTCGCCGACGACAAATCGGGCGCGATGCTGGCTGAGCGGCTGAGCGCGGCGGGCCACCGGCTCGCGGCGCGCGAGATCGTCACCGACGACGTCGAGGCGATCCGCGGCGTGGTGAAGAAATGGATCGCCGATCCGGGCGTCGACGTCATTCTCACCACCGGCGGCACCGGCTTCACCGGCCGCGACGTCACGCCCGAGGCGGTCGAACCGCTGTTCGAGAAGCGCATGGACGGCTTCTCCATCGCCTTCCACATGCTGAGCCACGCCAAGATCGGCACCTCGACCATCCAGAGCCGCGCCACTGCGGGCGTCGCGGGCGCGACCTTCATCTTCTGCCTGCCGGGCTCGCCGGGCGCCTGCCGCGACGGCTGGGACGGTATCCTGGCGGCCCAGCTCGACTACCGCACGCGGCCCTGCAATTTCGTCGAGATCATGCCGCGTCTCGACGAGCATCTGCGCCGACCGAAGGCGAAGGGGGCGTCGGCTTAGACCCTGCGATCATACCAAAGCCAGGCGGGAATGAGGAGCTATGTCCCTCCGCTGTCGTCCCCGCGAAAGCGGGTATCCAGCATTCCGGAGACGTCTCGGTTGAGCACTTCTTTCGCTGGAATGCTGGCTCGCCCGGTCGAGCCGGGCGACGACGCCGGTGTTCCACCGGACCTCACAACTCCAGCTCCCAGGTCTCGCCGATCAGGTCGACGCCAAAGCTGTGGTGCGGCTCCTCGGCGACGCGGCAAAAGCCGGCGCGCTGATAGATGTTGCGCGCGGCGGTCAGGATGCTCTGGGTCCACAGCGTCATCCTCTTGTAGCCGCGCTCGCGCGCGGCGTGGATGCACTGTTCGGTCAGCGCGCGGCCGACGCCGAGGCCGCGGGCTTTCCTCTCGACCAGCAGCAGGCGGAGCTTGGCAACCTCGTCGGACGCCTTCACCAGGAAGACCGAGCCGACCGGCTCGCCATCGACCTCGGCGATCCAGCAATGCTCGCGCGCCGCATCGTAGCCCCGGATGAACTGCGCGCAGATCTCGGCGACCAGTGTCTCGTAGCTGATGTCCCAGCCATATTCTTCGGCATAGGCGACGGCCTGCCGCGAGACCACCCAGCCCATGTCGCCGATCCTGTGACTGCGCAGGACGAAGGTGCGCCGCGCCTGCGTTGCGGGCTCCAGCGTGCGCCGGACGGTCGCCATCGCGCCGACCAGCGCCGTGCGCTCGGCATCGCCGAGGCCGCGCAGCATCGCCGCGACCTCGTGATACGCGCTGCGGTCGATCTTTGCAAAAGCCTGGCGGCCTTTGGCGGTCAGGCTCAGCCGATACTGCCGCCGGTCGGCTTCGAGCGGCTTGCGGCTGACCAGGCCGTTCTCGTCGAACTTCTGGATGATCCGGCTGAGATAGCCGGCATCGAGGCCGAGCTCGCCGCCGATCTCCTTGGCCGCGCAGTCGTCATGATGCGCGATCTCGTACAGCACCCGCGCCTCGCTGAGCGAGTAGGGGCTGTCCAGCAGATGCTGATCGAGCACGTTGAGCTTGCGGGTGTAGAAACGGGTGAACGCGCGGACCTGCGCGATCTCGGAATCCAGGGATGACATGGGCACCTCGATGCTTGCCATTGTCAATTAATTATTTGACTTTGGCAAGCAGTCTTCGGGCCCTGATCAGACCATCACGATCCGGCTGCGCAGCAGCGTGCGCGAGGAACGGCCGAGCTGTCGCAGCAGCCGGTCCTCGGAGCGGCGCACGTCGGGGGCATGGCCGCCGAGGCGGTCGTAATGCTCGCGCGCAATCAAGAGGCCCTGGTCCCCCCGCGGGCCAACGATGACACGGGCGACCTGCCTGAGGCGGTCGCGCAGGCGCATCTCCGCATAGGGCGAGCGGGCGTAGCGGAAGATGCCGGCGCGCGGGCGGCCGCTGGCCGCCACACCCTGGATGAATTGCGTGGTCTCCTCGATCCAGCCGGTGTCGAGCACGGCGCCGGCATGCAGGAACATCAGCCAGGGCGAGCGTGCCTCGCGCGCGCCCGCGGCCATCGCAGCAGCGCGCGATCCGTCAAAGGGCAGGAAACGGCAACCGGCAACATCGGCCACGCGTTCGATAATACCGTTGCTGGACCGGTCGACCAGCAGCACCTCGCGGATGACGCCGGCCGCGGCGCCCGGCACGAGCGCCGCCAGCGTCGCAACGGCAGGCTGCTCGACACCTTCGGTCGGGATGATGATGCTCAGCATCGGCGATAGGGCTCTCCTTGGCAGCCCTGTTATCACCTTGTCACATTCAAATCAGCCCCGTCCGACTGCAGCTTTTTGCGGCAGAATTAACGAGCCGCGCCCTGGGTCCCGTTGCCGTACGGCCACTTCCAGTCGCGAACCTGGGGCATGTCCTCGCCATGGGCCCGTACGTAGCGCGCATGCTCGATCAGGGCGTCGCGGAACTGCTGCTTGATGTGGGCGGCGGAGACCGCAAGCCGGGGCACGCGCTCGATCGCCTCGATTGCGAGATGGTAGCGGTCGAGCCCGTTCAAGACCACCATGTCGAACGGCGTCGTCGTGGTGCCTTCTTCGGCAAAGCCGCGCACATGCATGCCGGCATGGTTGGTGCGGTTATAGGTCAGCCGATGGATCAAATAGGGGTAGCCGTGATAGGCGAAGATCACCGGCTTGTCCGACGTGAACAGGCCGTCGAAATCGCGGTCGCTGAGGCCGTGCGGATGCTGCTCCCTCGGCTGCAGTGTCATCAGGTCGACGACGTTGACGACGCGGATCTTCAGGCTCGGCAGAGCCTGCCGCAACAGGTCGACGGCGGCGAGCGTCTCCAGCGTCGGCACGTCGCCGGCGCAGGCCATCACCACGTCGGGCTCGCCGTCGGCGGGCTCGGTGCCCGCCCAGTTCCAGATGCCGATGCCGGCATCGCAATGGGTCGCCGCCTCCCGCATCGTCAGCCATTGCGGCGCCGGCTGCTTGCCGGCGACGATCACGTTGATGCGGTCATAGGTCCTGAGGCAATGATCGGCGATCCAGAGCAGGGTGTTGGCGTCGGGCGGAAAGTAGACGCGGACGATGTCGGCCTTCTTGTTGGCGACGAGATCGACGAAACCGGGATCCTGGTGGCTGAAGCCGTTGTGGTCCTGCCGCCAGACATGCGAGGTCAAGAGATAATTGAGCGAGGCGATCGGCCGGCGCCAGGGCAGCGCCCGCGACACTTTCAGCCATTTGGCGTGCTGGTTGAACATGGAATCGACGATGTGGATGAAGGCCTCGTAGCAGGAGAAGAAGCCGTGCCGGCCGGTGAGCAGGTAGCCTTCCAGCCATCCCTGACAGAGATGCTCGCTCAGGACCTCCATCACGCGACCGTCATGGGCGAGATGGACATCGTAGGACTCGATCGGCTCCATCCACACGCGTTCCGTCACCTCGAACACCGCGTCGAGCCGGTTCGACGAGGTTTCGTCGGGTCCCATGAGGCGGAAGTTGCGCGCGTCCGCGTTCAGCTTGACGACGTCGCGCAGGAACTTGCCGAGCTCCCGTGTCGCCTCGGCCTCGGCGCCACCCGGCGCCGGCACGTCGACCGCATAGGCGTGATGGTCGGGCAGCTTGAGCTCGCGCTTGAGCAAGCCGCCATTGGCGTGGGGATTGGCGCCCATCCGCCGCGGGCCTTCCGGCGCGAGCGCCGCTAGCTCGGGCACCAGGCGACCGGAGCCGTCGAACAGCTGCTCCGGCTCGTAGCTGCGCATCCAGCTCTCGAGCAGCTTCAGGTGCTCGGGCTTGCCGCGCGGATCCGCGATCGGCACCTGGTGTGCGCGCCAAAAACCCTCGACCTTGAGTCCATCGACCTGCTTCGGCCCGGTCCAGCCCTTCGGGCTGCGCAGAACGATCATCGGCCATCTCGGCCGATGAAAGCTCGCCCCCTCTCGGCGAGCATTCTGCTGGATGGAGCGGATGCTCGCGAGCGCGACGTCCAGCGCGTCGGCCATCAGCCGATGCATCGTCTTGGGATCGTCGCCCTCGACGAACAGCGGCTCATGACCATACCCCGTGAAGAGATCGCGTATCTCGTCGTCGTCGAGCCGGCCGAGCACCGTGGGATTGGCGATCTTGTAGCCGTTGAGATGCAGGATCGGCAGCACCGCCCCGTCATGGGCGGGATTGAGGAACTTGTTGGCGTGCCAGGACGCCGCGAGCGGCCCGGTCTCGGCTTCGCCGTCGCCGATGACGCAGGCCACGATCAGGTCGGGATTGTCGAACGCCGCACCATAGGCATGCACCAGCGCGTAACCGAGCTCGCCGCCTTCATGAATCGACCCCGGCGTCTCAGGCGCGGCATGGCTCGGAATGCCGCCGGGAAAGGAGAACTGACGGAACAGTTTTCGCAGGCCGTCGGCGTCGCAGCCGATATCGGGGTAGATCTCGCTGTAGGTGCCTTCGAGATAGGTATTGGCGACCATGCCCGGACCGCCATGGCCCGGCCCGCAGATATAGATGACGTTCAGGTCCAGCGCGCGGATCAGCCGGTTCAGATGCGCATAGATGAAATTGAGCCCGGGCGTCGTGCCCCAATGTCCGAGCAGCCGCGGCTTGATGTGCTCCGGCCGCAGCGGCTCCTTCAACAGCGGATTGTCGAGCAGGTAGATCTGGCCGACCGACAGATAATTGGCCGCGCGCCAGTAGCGGTCCAGCAGCTCGAGCTCGTCGGTCGTGGAAGGTCGTTCGTTCGCGACTTGCATGCTGGCTCCTCTTCGATCGCCCGGGAAAGATCGAGAATGCTGCGATCCGTTCCATTATCGAAGGCCGATAGAACGGGAATGTGATGCGGCGCTTGATCTAGACCAAAGCCCCGACCCCCGTACGGGTCGCCACCGGATCGTGAGAGTTGCTTCCTCAGTGGCATGCACGCAGCGTCCAATTGTTCTTGATTTGTTCTAGGGTTTTGCTATGTAGAGAACATGAGCCGAGCATCCTCTCATGCCCTCAAGCACCCGCCGGTTAAGGCGCCCTCCAAGCCGGCGGGTGCGCCCTCCGATTTCCCCGAGCTTTCGGTGGCGATCGAGGGCGCGCGGCGGCGCGGCCGCGGCGCGCAATCGAATGTCAGCGGCCGTTACGAGGCCGAGGCCCGCGTCGCCTTTGACGACGGTTGGCAAAGCCTTGATGACCTGCCACCGTTCAAGACCATCGTCGCGCAGGACACCTCTCGCAAGGTGATCACGCGCAACGAATCCCCCGACATCGGGTTCGATCGCTCGATCAATCCGTATCGGGGCTGCGAGCACGGCTGCGTCTACTGCTTCGCGCGGCCGACCCACGCCTTCCTCGGCCTGTCGCCGGGACTGGATTTCGAATCGCGCCTGTTCGTCAAGCCCGATGCGCCGGCGCTTCTGGAAAAGGAGCTCGCGGTCACCGGCTACGAGCCGCGCATGATCGCGATCGGAACCAACACCGATCCGTATCAGCCGATCGAGCGCGATCGCAAAATCATGCGCGGCATTCTCGAAGTGCTGGAGCGCGCCGGCCATCCGGTCGGCATCGTCACCAAGTCCGCACTGGTCGCGCGTGATGCCGACATCCTGGCGCGGATGGCGAAGAGGAACCTCGCCAAGGTGGCGATCTCGGTGACGACGCTCGATCCCGGGCTCGCGCGCACCATGGAGCCGCGCGCGCCGACGCCCGCGCGGCGTCTCGAAGCGCTGAAGCGGCTGTCGGATGCCGGCGTTCCCACCACGGTCATGGTCGCGCCCGTGATCCCGGCGCTGAACGATGCCGAGATCGAGCGCATTCTCGATGCGGGGGCGCATGCGGGCGCGAAGGAAGCAAGCTACGTGCTGCTGCGGCTGCCGCTGGAGGTGCGGGACCTGTTCCGTGAGTGGCTGTTGGCGAATTACCCCGACCGCTATCGCCACGTCTTCACGCTGATCCGCGACATGCGGGGTGGACGCGACTACGATTCGCAATGGGGCACGCGCATGAAGGGGACCGGGCCGATGGCCTGGATGATCGGCCGCCGCTTCGAGATTGCCTGCGAGAAGCTTGGCCTCAATAAACGTCGATCGAAGCTGACGACCGATCATTTCGTGCGGCCAAAGGGCGGAGGGCAGCAGCTCAGCTTGTTTTGAGTATGGTAACGACGGAGCGTAACATGGGTATGGAAGCGCCGGTTCCGCGGCTCACGGTGGTCACGCTGGGTGTGAACGACATGCGCACCAGCATTGCCTTTTACGAATCGCTCGGCTTCGAGCGCAAATTCCGGGCGACCGGGGAGGTGGTCGCCTTCTTCGACACCGGCGGCCCGGTGCTGGGACTGTTTCCCTGGGGTGACCTGGCGCAAGACGCGGAACAGCCGGAGGACCCGCATCCGGAGGCTTTTCGCGGCATGACGCTCGCCTGGAACTGCCGGTCGTCCGAGGAGGTCGACATTGTGCTGGATTTCGCCGTGTCGAAGGGCGCGGAGCTGTTGAGGCCGGCGCATCAAACCGACTATGGCGGCTATTCCGGCTATTTCGCCGACCCGGATGGTCATCCTTGGGAGGTCGTGGTCGCGCCCCATATCGATGTCGGTGACGACCGCCGCGTGCATTTGCCGGACTAGAGCATTTCCCGGAAAAGCGGACCCCGGTTTTTCGGGAGGAAATGCGACAGAAAGCGCTCTAACGTACTCGGGCCGCCGATTTCCTGTTGAGAGCGGTGAAAGCGAATCGCCGCGCGTCGGTTCCGGGTTGCGCGGCCTGCGATCCTTCTGCACTTTCCTGGCATGAGT
>NZ_JAFAVV010000712.1 GCF_019242285.1 Bradyrhizobium sp. | reverse complement strand
GCTCACGCCGGCTGAACGGCAGGTGCGCCTGCGCGCCCGCCTCGAAGAAGTGGGCTTGCGCGACCTGGAGCGGATCATCCGCAGCTATCCGCATCAATTGTCGGGCGGCCAACGTCAGCGCGTCATGATTGCAATGGCGCTGGCGCTCGAACCGTCGATCCTGGTGGCGGACGAACCGACCACGGCGCTCGACGTCACCACGCAGGCGCAGATCCTTCGGCTCATCCGCGACATCCAGCAGCGGCGCGGCATGGCGGTGCTGTTCGTCACTCATGATTTCGGTGTGGTCGCCGACATCGCGGACCGCGTCGCGGTCATGGAGAATGGCCGCGTTGTCGAACAGGGGCCGGTCGAGGACGTACTGAAGCGCCCGCGGCATCCCTATACACGCCGGCTGCTCGCCGCCGTGCCCGGCGGGACCCCGCCCGTGCGGGCCCAGGTCACGGACGAACCGATCGCCTGCGCAGCGGCCGGGCTTGCGAAGACGTATCGCGGCAACGAATGGTTCGGAGCACAGACCGAGGTCGCGGCCGTCAAGAGCGTGAGCTTCGAGATCCGGCGCGGCGAGACGCTCGGCCTGGTCGGAGAGTCGGGCTCGGGCAAGAGCACGATCGGCCGGCTGGTGATGCGTCTCACCGACGCCGATGCTGGGGTCGTCCGCATCGGCGAACTGGATTTCTCCGAGGCCCGCGGAGCCCGCCTACGGGCCGCCCGCAAGCACGTCCAAATGGTGTTCCAGGATCCGTTTGCCTCGCTCAATCCGCGTCGCCGCGTCGGGCGGATCATCGCCGACGGGCCCATCGCGCACGGCGTGCCGGCGGCGCTAGCCTTCGCGCGCGCCGAGGAACTGTTGGCGCTCGTCGGTCTCGACCCGGGCGCGGCGCGACGCTTTCCGCATGAATTCTCCGGAGGGCAGCGCCAACGGATCGGCATTGCGCGCGCGCTGGCGCTCGACCCCGAGGTGTTGGTCGCCGACGAGCCGGTGTCGGCGCTCGACGTCTCGGTCCAGGCGCAAGTGCTCGCCCTGCTCGAGACCCTGAAGACGCGGCTGCGGCTGGCGATGCTGTTCATCACCCACGACCTCAACGTCGCGGCCCAGGTCTGCGATCGGATCGCCGTGATGCGACTTGGTGAAATCGTCGAGATCAGACCGACCGCAGATCTGCTCAATCGGCCGGAGCATCCTTACACGCAAGCATTGCTCGCCGCGATCCCGGGCCGGCAGCGCCGAGCGCCGCACTGATCCGAAGCCCAGCTCATCATCGAAGGAGGTCTCCGACATGCAGAAGCTCACCGAACTTCCGATGCTGCGCATCGGGCTCATCGGCAGCGGCTTTATCGCCGCGTTCCATCTGCAGTCCATGCTCGGTGTGCGCAATGTCAGTGTCGGCGGCGTGTACAGCCGCTCTGCCGAGCGGCGAACGCGTATCGCGGACAAGGCGCGCAGTCTTGGCCTGGGGCCGGCGCATGTGTTCGACAGCATCGAGGCCATGGCCTCGTCCGGCGAGGTCGATGCGCTCTGGCTGCTGGCGCCGAACGACACCCGTCTCGACATCATGCGCGAGATTCACCGCGTGACGAAGGCCGGAGCTCCTGTGCGCGCGGTTGCCTGCGAAAAGCCGCTGGCCCGCACGCTTGCCGAAGCACGGGAAATGCGCAGGCTCGTCGAGGAGGCAGGCTTGCTCCACGGCTATCTGGAGAACCAGATATTTTCGACCGCGGTGATGCGTGGTAAGGACATCATCTGGCGGCGGGCCGTGCCCGGGAGCGGCCGCCCCTATCTCGCCCGCGCGGCAGAGGAGCATTCCGGACCGCACGAGCCGTGGTTCTGGCAGGGCGAAAAGCAGGGCGGCGGCGTGCTTTCCGACATGATGTGCCATTCGGTCGAGGTCGCACGCTTCATGCTGACCGCGCCCGGCGCGAAGCGCGAGTCCTTGCGGCTGGTCAGCGCCAGCGCCACGACGGCCAATCTCAAATGGACGCGCCCCCGCTATGCCGCCGACCTCAGGACGCGAATGGGCGTCGATTTCGCTAGGCGTCCGGTCGAGGATTTCGCGCGCGGTATCCTCACGATGGAAGATGCCGACGGGCATCAATTGATGATCGAGGCGACGACTTCATGGGCCTATGTCGGCGCCGGCCTGCGCATCCAGCTCGAGTTGCTTGGCCCCGAATATTCGATGGAGTTCTCGTCGCTCTCGACCGGACTCAAGGTCTTCCTGTCACGCACGCTCACCGGGCTGGAGGGCGAGGACCTCGTCGAGAAGCAGAATGCCGAACAAGGCCTGATGCCGGTGGTCGGGGACGAAGCCGGCATCTACGGTTACACGGACGAAAACCGCCATATGGTCGAAGCGTTCAGGCTTGGCATGAGTCCCACTGAGACCTTTGATGACGGAGTTGGCGTTATGGAAATGCTCATGGGACTCTATCGCTCTGCGGAGCTCGGTCGGACCGTGCATTTCCCGGATCCCGAGCTCGAGCACTACGTGCCGCTGGTGGCCCGCTGACAGCATGCACGCAGTCCGGAATCGTTCAGCCGAAACGCTGATCGTAGGCGAGTACGGCCTCCAGCAGCACCTGCGCACCGGCGCCGCATTCCTCGAACGACGTGGATTCCGCCTCGTTGTGGCTGATGCCGCCGGCGCAGGGCACGAAGATCATCGTGGTCGGCGCGACGCGTGCGATGTAGGCGGCGTCATGGCCGGCGCCCGAGACCATGTCGCGGGTGGCAAAGCCGGCCTTCTCGGCCCCCTTGCGCACGCAACCGATCATCTCCGTATCGAACTGCACGGCCGGGCTGTTCCAGATGCGCTTCTCCTCGAAGGCGAGCCCGAGCGGCTCCAGCGTCGCCGGCAGCGCCGCGCGAAATTCCCGCTCCATCGTTTCCAGCACCGCTTCGTCGGGATGGCGGAAATCGACACAGAAGAACACCTCGCCCGGCACTACATTGCGGGAGTTCGGACGCACCTCGGCGAGCCCCACGGTGCCGACCGCGTCGGGGGTGTGACGCAGGGCGATGGCGTCGATCGCCTCGATCATGCGGGCGGCGCCGAGCAGCGCGTTCCGGCGCAGGTGCATCGGCGTCGCGCCGGTATGTGCCTCCTGGCCGCGCACCGTCACCTCGTACCAGCGCATGCCCTGGACGCCGGTGACGACGCCGACCATCTTGCCTTCGGCCTCGAGGATCGGACCCTGCTCGATGTGCAGCTCGAACATCGCGCCGATCTTGCGGGCGCCGACTGGCTCGTCGCCCCGGTAGCCGATGCGCGCGAGCTCGGCCGCGAACGTCCTGCCGTCGCGATCCTCGCGCGAATAGGCGAACTCCCGGGTGAAGGCGCCGGCGAATACGCCGGAGGCGAGCATCGCGGGCGCAAAGCGCGAGCCTTCCTCGTTGGTCCAGTTCACGATCTCGATCGGCGCATTGGTTTCGTAGCCGCTCGCATGCAAGGTGCGCATCACCTCCAGCGCGGCGAGCACGCCGAGATTGCCGTCGAACTTGCCCCCGGTCGGCTGGGTGTCGAGATGCGAGCCCATGCAGATCGGCGGCAGATCGTTGCGCCTGCCGGGGCGGCGCGCGAACATGTTGCCGCAATCGTCGACCGTGACGGTGCCGCCGATCGCCTCGCAGGCGCGCCTGAACCAGTCGCGCACCTGGCGATCCTCGTCGGACAGCGTGAGGCGGCGGATGCCGCCTTTCGCTGTCGCACCGAAGCGGGCGGTTTCCATCAGGCTGTCCCACAGCCGCTGCGGATCGATGGTGAGATTGGTGAAGTCGGCGCTGGTCATGGCACCACCGGCATGTCGCGTGTGACCGGCTTCGGCGCGGAGATCTCCTTCCACGTGCTGTTGGCGACATGTGTCGCGGGGAAGGGGCGCCGCGCGACGAACTCGCCGTCGCCTTTCTCGGCCCTGAGTTCGCCCTCTTTCCAGGCGATGCGGCCACGCGAGACCGTGATGCGCGGAGCGCCCGTGCAGGTGATACCCTCGAACACGTTGTAGTCGATTCGGCTGAGCTGCTTGTTCGCCGAGATGGTCTTGGTGGCCGCGGGATCCCACACCACGAGGTCCGCATCGGAGCCGACCGCGACTGCGCCCTTGCGCGGATAGATGTTGAGGATGCGCGCGATGTTCGCCGAGGTGACGGCGACGAACTCCTCCTTGGTCAAACGTCCGGTGTTGACGCCATGGGTCCACAGCACGGGCAGGCGGTCTTCGATGCCGCCGGTGCCATTGGGGATCATGCGGAAATCGTTGAGGCCGATCCGCTTCTGCTCGCGGGTGAAGGAGCAGTGGTCGGTCGCGACCACCTGCAGCGAGCCGGCCTGCAAACCGGTCCACAGCGAATCCTGATGCTTCCGCGGCCGGAACGGCGGCGACATCACGCGCGCGGCCGAATAGTCCCAGTCGGGATTGCGGTATTCGTCGTCGTCGAGCACGAGATGCTGGATCAGCGGCTCGCCGTAGACGCGCTTGCCGGCGGCGCGCGCCCGCGCGATCGCCTCATGCGCCTCGCGGCAGGAGGTGTGCACGACATAGAGCTGGGAGCCCGCCATGTCGGCGATCATGATGGCGCGGTTGGTGGCCTCGCCCTCGACCTCCGGCGGACGGGAATAGGCGTGGTTCTCCGGCCCCGTTGCGCCTTTCCCCATCAGCATCTCCTGCAGGCGGAACACGACGTCGCCGTTCTCCGCGTGCACCATCGGCATCGCGCCGAGCGCGGCACAGCGCGAGAACGAGTTGTAGAGCTCGTCGTCGTTCACCATCAGTGCGCCCTTGTAGGCCATGAAATGCTTGAAGGTGTTGATGCCGTAGGTGTTCACCACCGTGCCCATTTCGTCGAATACCTGCTTCGACCATGACGTCACCGCCATGTGGAAGGAGTAGTCGCAGGCCGCCTTCTCGCTCTTGTGGCGCCAGTCCTGGTAGGCCTTGAGCATGGATTCGCCCGGCGCCGGGATGCAGAAGTCGACGATCATCGTGGTGCCGCCCGATACCGCCGCCTTGGTCCCCCACTCGAAATCGTCGGCCGAGACGGTGCCCATGAAGAGCAACTCCATGTGGGTGTGCGGGTCGATGCCGCCCGGCAGGATGTCGCAGCCGCCGGCATCGATGATCTCGCACGACGCAGGTGGCGCGATCCTCTCGTCCACCGCGATGATCTTGTCGCCATCGATCAGGACGTCGGCGCGGCGCGAATGGTCGTGGTTGATGACGGTGCCGCCGCGAATGAGCATGGCCATGGGGGTCCTCCGGCTGAATCTGGTGGTCGCTTGCTGGAAAGTGCCGCTGCGGCGCACGCCGCAACGGCGATGCTGCTCTCGCGCGCTATTTCAGCGCAGCGTCGGTGATGGCATGGGTCCAGGCGCCTTCGGGCTTCCTGGTGATCACCGGCTGCTCGCCGCCGGCTCCCATCAAGGTCGCCACGGTGCGCTCGTAGTCGGCCGGATCGAGCTGGCCGTTCGAGCCGGCCGTCAGCTTGTTGATCTCGCCCATCATGCGCTTCTGATGCGGCTCCTTCTGCGCACCGCTGGTATCGTTGTCGAGCACGATCTTGACGGCGTCGTCAGTGCTGGTGCGGGCGTAATCCCAGCCCTTCATCGAGGCGCGCACGAATTTCGCCATCCTGGTCACGAAGGCCGGGTCCGACAATTTGCTCTCCAGCACGTAGAGGCCGTCCTCCATGGTCGAGACGCCCTGGTCCGTATAGTTGAAGACGGCAAGCTCCTCGGGCTTCAACCCGCCATCGATCACCTGCCAGTACTCGTTGTAGGTCATGGTCGATACGCAGGCCGCCTGCTTCTGGAGCAGGGGATCGACGTTGAAGCCCTGCTTGATCACCTTGACGCCGCCGGGCGAGCCGTCGGTCTTGTAGCCGAGCTTGGCCATCCAGGCCATGAAGGGATATTCGTTGCCGAAGAACCAGACGCCGAGCGTCTTGTCCTTGAAGTCGGTCGGCGCGGCGACACCTGCATCCTTGCGGCAGGTCAGCATCATGCCGGAGCGCCTGAAGGGCTGGGCGATGTTGACGAGCGCGACACCCTTTTCGCGCGCCGCGAGTGCGGCCGGCATCCAGTCGATGATGACGTCGGCGCCGCCGCCCGCGATCACCTGCTCCGGCGCGATGTCCGGACCGCCGGGCTTGATGGTGACGTCGAGGCCCTCGGCCTTGTAGTAGCCCTTGTCCTTGGCGACGTAGTAGCCGGCGAACTGCGCCTGCGTCACCCATTTCAGTTGCAGCGTTACCTTGTCCTGGGCGGCCGCAGGAAACACCGACCCCGCGACCAGCAGCGCGCCGATTGTCAAACGCTTCATCATACGTCGTCTCCTTTTCCGATCAGTGCAGCGGTCAAATCCTTCCTCACTGGCGGTTCGAGGGATGCCAGAAGGTCACCTTCCTCTCGATCAGGACGAGAACGCCGAAGAATGCGGAGCCTGCGACGGCGGCGACCACGATCGTCGCCCATACCATGTCAAGCGACATCCGTCCGACCTCGGTCGAGATGCGAAAACCCATGCCGAGCGTCGGCGTGCCGAAGAACTCGGCCACGATGGCGCCGATCAGCGCCAGCGAGGCGTTGATCTTCAGCGCGTTGAACAAGAACGGCATCGCGGCCGGCAGGCGGAGCGCGAGCAACGTCTGCAGCCACGATGCGCCGTAGCTGTGCATCAGGTCGCGCTCGATCGTGCCGGCGGCGGCCAAGCCCGCGACCGCGTTGACCAGCATGGGGAAAAAAGTCATCACCACCACGACCGCCGCCTTCGACTGCCAGTCGAAGCCGAACCACATCACGAGGATCGGCGCGATGCCGATGATCGGCAACGCCGAGACGAAGTTGCCGATCGGGATCAGGCCGCGGCGCAGGAAATCGTAGCGGTCGCAGGCGAGCGCTGCGAGAAAGCCGGCAAGCGAGCCGATCAGCCAGCCAGGAAGCGCCGCGCGGACGAAGGTCTGGACGAAGTCCGCGCCCATCTGCGGCAGCGAGGAAAGCAGTCGCTGCACGATCAGCGACGGGGCGGGCAGAAGCACGCTAGGAACGTTGAACCCGACGCAGGCCGCCTCCCAGAGGAAGACCAGTGTGAGGCCGAACACCAGCGGCACGCCCTTGTCCGCGTGGCGCGCCAGCGCAGGCGGCAGCGATCGCCGGCGGCTCCAGAGGAGGTTGGCGTACCACAGCGCCGCCCAGGCGACGACGACGAGCAGGGCGAACAGGCTTCCCGCGCCATGGTGCGCCAGCAGCAGCGCCGCGATGGCGGCCGCGCCGCCGAGCGCCAGCACGGCGAGCAGGCGCGTGGCATTGCGGCCGGTCGAAGCCGCCGCCGTGTCGCTCATGGGCGAGCTCCCATCGCGTTCAGCGTCAGGCGCTCCGCCAGCACGACGGCGGCGATCAGGAGCGAGGCGAGGATCGCCGCTATCGCCAGCGCCGACCAGATCTGCACGGTCTGGCCGTAATAGGAGCCGGACAGCAGCCGCGCGCCAATCCCGGCCTGGGCACCGGTCGGCAGTTCGCCGACGATGGCGCCGACCAGGCTGATCGAGATCGACACTTTCAGGCTGGCGAACAATAGCGGAATCGACGCCGGCCAGCGCAGCTTGAGGAAGATCTGTGCCTTCGAAGCATTGTAGGTACGCATCAGGTCGAGCAGCATCGCCTCGGGCGAACCGAATCCCTTCACCATGCCGATGGCGACCGGAAAGAACGAGAGATAGGCGGAGATGATCGCCTTCGGCAGCAGGCCGACGATCCCGATCGAGCCAAGGGCGACGATGATGATCGGCGCGACCGCGAGAATCGGCACGGTCTGACTCGCCACGATCCAGGGCATCAGGCTGATGCGCAGCGCCTCGACCTCGGTGATGGCGATCGCGAGCACGATGCCGAGCATGACGCCGATGGCGAAGCCGGCGAGCGTCGCCGAGACCGTGACCCAGGCATGGGTGAGGAGGTTGCGCGGATTGAGGACGAAGCCGTCGGCGGTTTCGCGGAACAGCGCGGTGCCGAGCGTCGAGGCATAGAGCTCTGCAACGATCTGATGCGGCGCAGGCAGCACGGGCCGCTCCAGGCCCCAGGCCACCTCGTAGCGGTCGGCCAGCCCCACGACGTTGGCGAGCTGCGGCAGGTCGCGGTTCATCGGCAGGCAGGCAAGGTACCAGACCGCAATGATGACCATCGTCATGGTCGCGACCGGAATGAGCGCGCCGCGCCGCACGCCCGACAGCAGGCGCGTGAGCGGCGGGGCCGCCCCGGTGATCGCGAGCGGCGCGCTAGTCGTCGTAGGAATGGCCGGCACGCAAACCCTCCCTGACGCGATGCGCGATCCTGAGGAATTCCGGCGATTCGCGGATGTCGAGCGTGCGCTTTGGTCCGAGGTCGCAATCGATCACGTCGATGATCCGTCCAGGTCGTGGCGACATCACCACGATCCGTGTCGAGAGAAACACCGCCTCCGGAATCGAATGGGTGACGAAGACCACGGTCTTTCCGGTCCTGGCCCAGAGATCGAGGAGTTGCTCGTTGAGCCGGTCGCGCACGATCTCGTCGAGCGCGCCGAACGGCTCGTCCATCAACAGCAGCTCCGGCTCGAACGACAGCGCACGCGCGATCGACACACGCTGCTGCATGCCGCCCGAGAGCTGCCAGGGATATTTCCTCTCGAATCCCGACAGGTTGACCATGGCGAGGTGCGCCCGTGCGCGCGCCTTGCGCTCGGCCGAGGGCAGGCCGAAGATCTCGAGCGGCAGCGTGACGTTGGCCTCCACCGTGCGCCACGGATAGAGCGCCGGCGCCTGGAATACATAGCCGTAATGGCGGTTCAGCCGCGCCTGTCGCGGTGAAGCGCCGTTGACGGAGATGTTGCCGGAGGTGGGATGCTCGAGGTCGGCAATGACGCGGAGCAGCGTGGTCTTGCCGCAGCCGGATGGGCCGATGAAGGAGATGAACGCGCCCCTGTCCACCGTCAGGCTCGCATTGTCCAGTGCGTAAACCGGGCCGTCGCCGGTTGCAAACGTCAGCGAAAGATTGCGGATATCGATGGCGGCCGGCGAGCTCACGGGCAACTCTCTGCTGGGGCGATCCGATATTTGGAATCACAGCAGGTCGGATGCCATGCCTTGCCCCGGGATATCAGAGGCGATAGTTCTGGACACATGATCCCGGATGGACTCGGGCGGGAGTGAAACACGGCATGGCGGCAGGGCGTGCGGTGCTGCGAAAGGTGCGAAAGGCGGAGCCGGCATTGCCGGAGACCCGTGCCAAGACGCGCGGCGGCGAGGCCAATGTGCAGCGCATCCTGGATGCGGCGCTCTCGGTATTTGCGATGCACGGCTTTACCGGCGCGCGGATCGACGCGATTGCCGGGATGGCGGGCCTGTCGAAGCCGAACCTGCTGTATTACTTCCGCACCAAGCAGCATCTCTACCTCGCGGTGCTGCGGCGCACGCTCGACATGTGGATCGTCCCGCTCGCCCGCATCGAAGCCCACAGCGATCCGCGCGCCGCGCTCGCCGACTATGTCACCGAGAAGCTCGAATATGCGCGCGACCATCCCAAGGCGTCGCGGCTGTTTGCGATCGAGGTGATGCGCGGTGCTCCCGTACTCAAGGACCTGCTCGGTGGCGAGCTCAAGACGCTGGTCGACGGCAAGGTGATGCTGCTCAGGCGCTGGATGGCGCAGGGGCGGCTGCCGCGCCGCGATCCGCATCACCTCATCTTCATGATCTGGGCGACGACACAGCATTACGCCGACTTCTCCTCGCAGGTCGAGGCCATTACGGGCCGCACGCTCCACCATCCCGCCTTCTTCGCCGCGGCGCGGCAATCCATCCTGCATGCGATCCTTGGACCGGAGCCGCCTTCATAGCACGAAACCTAGTCTCCGGCGTATTTGGCCGGCTTCGGGTCAACCGCCAGCGGATTGTTGGGGTGCTCGAGCCACGTGCGGTGCCCCCCGACCTTCAGGCCCGTGCGCCGGTCGATTTCGCCCTCCTGGAGCGGAACCATGGTGATGCAGTTCTCGACCGGACAGACCAAAGCGCAGAGATTGCAGCCGACGCATTCCTCCTCGATCACCTCGAAATGGCGCCGGCCGTCCTTCATGCTGGTGATGGCCTGGTGCGAGGTGTCCTCGCAGCCGATGTGGCAGCGGCCGCATTTGATGCAGAGGTCCTGATCGATGCGCGCCTTGACGACATAATCGAGATTGAGGTGCTGCCACTCGGTCATGCGTGGAGCAGCCTTGCCGACGAAATCGTCGACCCTCGCATAACCCTTCTGGTCCATCCATTCGGAAAGACCGGCGATCATCTCCTCGACGATCTTGAAGCCGTACAGCATCGCCGCGGTGCAGACCTGGATGTTGCGGGCACCGAGCGCCATGAACTCGGCGGCATCGCGCCATTTCTCGATGCCACCGATGCCGGAGACGGGCAGGGCCGAGGTCGCAGGATGGCGCGCGATCGCGGCGACCATGTTGAGCGCGATCGGTTTCACCACGGAACCACACATGCCGCCATGGGTGCCGAGGCCATCGAGATGCGGCCACGGCGCCATCAGGTCGATGTCGACGCCCATCAGCGCGTTCACGGTGTTGATCAGCGAGACCGCGTCGGCGCCGCCACGCAGGCACGCTTCGGCCGGCGGCAGGATGCTCGCGACGTTCGGCGTCAGCTTGACGATCACGGGCATGCGGCTGTGCGCCTTGCACCAGCGCGTCACCATCTCGATGTAGCCGGGCACCTGGCCGACCGCCGCGCCCATGCCGCGCTCGCTCATGCCATGCGGGCAGCCGAAATTGAGCTCGATGCCGTCCGCGTCGGTCTCCTCCACGCGCTTGATGATGGCGGCCCAGTTCTTCTCCTCGCAGGGCACCATCAGCGAGACGACGATGGCGCGGCCGGGCCAGTCGCGCTTCAGCTCTTTGATCTCGCGCAGGTTCACGTCCAGCGGACGGTCGGTGATCAGCTCGATGTTGTTGAAGCCGATCACGCGCCGGTCCGCGCCATGGATGGCGCCGTAACGCGGTCCGCTGACATTGACGATCGGCGGGTCCTCGCCCAGCGTCTTCCACACCACGCCGCCCCATCCCGCCTTGAAGGCGCGGACGACGTTGTAGGCCTTGTCGGTCGGTGGCGCGGAGGCGAGCCAGAACGGATTGGGCGATCTGATGCCGGCAAAGCTCGTGCGAAGGTCCGTCATGATGTCACGCTCCCGCGCGAAGAGGGGCGACGGCGGCCATTGCCGCGAGCGCTGCGATGATCGAGGCGGCAGCCTTCTTGCCGTCCTCGACCGCGGCTACCGTCAGGTCGCTGCCGCCGGCGACGCAGTCGCCGCCGGCCCAGACGCCGGGCAGGCTGGTGCGGCGTTCAGCGTCGACGGCGATCCGGCCCTTCTCGAGAGCGAGGCCGCTGCCCGCGAGGTCGGTCCCGCGCAGCACCTGGCCAATCGCGGTGAGCACATGGTCGGCCGCGAGCGTCACGCGCTCGCCGGTGCCGATGAGCCGGCCACCGTCGCTTCGCGTAGGCTCGAAGGTCACGCCGCTCACCATGCCGTCCCGGCTTTCGATCGCTGCTGGCATCAGGTTCTCGCGGATCAGCACGCCCCGGACCTGCGCCACGGCCTGCTCGTATTGAGACGCTGGCATCGCAGTCTTGGCGCGGCGATAGACGATGGTCACGCATTCGGCGCCGAGCAGCTTGGCTTGCGTCGCGGCGTCGATCGCGGTCATGCCGCCGCCGATCACGAGCACGTTGTTTCCGACCGGCACAGCCGTCTTGTCCGTGGCCTGGCGCAGCGTGGCGATGAAGTCGACCGCGTCGACGACCCCTTCGGGTGGCTCGCCGAGGCCGAGTCCGTTGGTGTCGCCGAGGCCAAGCCCGAGGAACACCGCGTCATGGCCGGCCTGCAGGCTCGCCAGCGTGAAGTCGCGGCCGAGCGTCTTGCCGTATTCCATATGGATGCCGCCGACGTCGAGGATATAGGCGAGCTCCCTCTGTGCGATGTCGTCATTGGTTTTGTAGGCCGCGATGCCGTATTCGTTGAGGCCGCCGCCCTTGTCGCGTGCCTCGTAGATCGTCACCTGGTGACCGGCCCGCGCCAGCGCGTGCGCGCAGGCCAATCCCGCCGGACCGGCACCGACCACGGCCACATGCCGGCCGGTCGGCGGACCGGCGCGATAGAACTGGCGTCCGCTCGCAAAGGCGGCGTCGGTGGCAAAACGTTGCAGCCGCCCGATCTCGACGGCCTGCGACTCCGCGGTCTCGCGCACGCACGCGCCCTCGCACAGGTTTTCCGTCGGGCAGACCCGCGCGCACATGGCGCCCATCACATTGGCGTCGAGGATCGCTCTGGCGGCCGCGACCGGCTGGCCGCCCGCGATCTGCCGGATGAAGAGCGGAATGTCGATCGAGGTCGGGCAGGCCGTGACGCAGGGCGCGTCGTAGCAGAACAGGCAGCGTTCAGCCGCGACGCGCGCCTGGTTCGAATCAAGTGGAGGTTGAAGATCCTTGAAGTTCTCGCGGCACTGCTCCGCAGAGATTCGGTTTGCTGCGAGATGGCCACCGGCGTCGTTGCCCAAAGTTGCACCCCCAAAACTGCGGTCCAGCATCGCGATGCGCGCCTCGATGTCGGATCCCCGCAACAGGATTTGACCAGATGATCAAAATCGTCCCGCGCTGTCAAATCGCCTCCGCTTGCCGCCCCGCACGACAACAAGCCGATGCATTGAGCGAGCAATCGCCTTGACAGGCGAAACGCTCTGCGCGCAAATTCAAGAATGACGACAGGGACGGAAATGTCGGAGCAGCATGTCGTCGGTGGCATGGATGCGCGGCGCGCCGGCGCTGCCGGCTTACGCCGCGGCGAAGGCGGCGATCGTCGGCTTCACCAACTCGCTTGCCCGGCTGGTCGGACCCGATCGGATCCGCGTCAACGCCACGCGCCCGGCATGGTGGTCACGGAGCGCCGGCTCTGGTTTCCGGACGAGCGGAAAATCGACGAGCTTCGCGCGCGTCAGGCCGTTCCCGATGCCGTGACCCCGGACGACGTCGCGCGCATGGCGCTGTTCCTGGCGTCCGACGAGAGCCGGCGCATCACACGCCAGTGCTTCCGGATCGACGGAGGCCTCGGCCAGAGGGTTTTCGAGCGAAGTGGATGCCGGTTCGCGTGAAGAAAACGCGTCAAAACGAAGAAGCTAGAGCTTTCGTTCCGATTCCATCGGAACGAAAGCTCTAGGCTCCAGCGGGCACGCCAACCTCATGACAGGCGCAGGACCTTGCCGGGGTTCATGATGTTGTTTGGATCGAGTGCCCGCTTGATCGTGCGCATGATGTCGAGCTCGGTCTTGGAGCGGTAGTGAGCCAGCTCGTCGATCTTGTCTGCGCCGATGCCATGTTCCGCTGAAATTGAACCGCGCATGGAGGTGACGAGATCGTTGACAGCCCGCGTGATGGCGGTGGAATACTGGGTCAGTGTCTGCCGGTCCATGCCGATCGGACCCATAAAGGAGAAGTGCAGATTTCCGTCTCCGATATGGCCGAGCGGATACGGGCGAATCGTCGGCAGGATCTCCAGCACGGCCTTGCTGCCCCTGCCGATGAACTCGGGAATTCGGGAGACTGCCACGGACACGTCGTAGCTCAGGCCGGGCCCCTCGGCCCGCGAGGCCTCGGCCACGCTTTCGCGAATGCGCCACATGTTGCGCGCCTGGGTTTGCGTTTGTGCGATCGCCGCGTCCAGCACCCGGCCCGCTTCCATCTGGTCCGCCAGGAACTGTTCCATTTTATCCGACATGCCGGCGGCGCCGTCCTGTCGCGGCCGGGAGGATGACCATTCGAGAAGGAGGTACCACTCGGTGTCCGCCTTGAGAGGATCCTGGGTGCCAGGAACGTGACGGAGCACCAGATCGGTGCAGGCGCGGCTCATGAGCTCGCAGGATCCGACATTGTCGTCCGACGCGGCGTACGCCTCCGATAGAATGTTGATGGCGGCCTGAGGATCGCGAATAGCCAGCCAGGCCGTGCACACATCTTTCGGCGCTGGCCAAAGTTTCAGCACCGCTTTTGTGATGATGCCAAGCGTCCCTTCGGCGCCCATGAACAGGTGCTTGAGGTCGTAGCCGGTATTGTCCTTCTTGAGCGAACGTAGCCCGTCCCAGACATCGCCGTTCGCCAGCACGACCTCGAGGCCCAACACCAGGTTGCGTGCATTGCCGTAGCGCAGCACCTGCACGCCACCGGCATTGGTCGACAGATTGCCTCCAATCATGCAGGAGCCCTGCGCGCCGAGGCTGAGGGGGAAGAACCGGTCGTGGCCCGCAGCCGTCTCCTGGATCGTCTGCAGGATGCAGCCCGCCTCCACGGTCATGGAGTAGCCCGCCGGGTCGACATCGAGCACGTGGTTCATGCGACCGAGCGACAACACGATGCCACGGTGCGCCGGCCAAGGCGTGGCACCGCCCATCAAGCCGGTGTTCCCGCCCTGCGGCACGATGGCGACGCTATTGTCGTGACAGAGCTTCACCACCTTGGAGACCTGCTGGGTATTTGCGGGGCGCACCACCGCCGCAGCCCGCCCGACCAGTGAACCGCGCCAGTCGGTCACGAACGGCTGTTTGTCCTGCTCGTCGAGGATAAGACCCTTTTCACCCACGATCTCACGCAAGGTATCGAGAACGGCTGGCGTCACGGGAGCGCTCGGAACGGGAGGATCGGAGGGAACACCCAGCATCAGTCGTCTCTTCCCAGATATTCGTTGGCTTGGCACGGCTCAAGCGCGCCGGCCTCTGTCCAGTTTTCGTCGCGGCGGACTTCAGGTTTCGAGACTAACATGAAGCGCTCGCATGCAGAAACGTCGACTTTTGTGCGGAGGTCTTGAAGGTCGCATGAGCCCGGCCTGATCGCCTTGCTCGTGCCTCCTGATGCTGGCCAATGAACCAGGCCGGCGCGGCCTTTCCGCCGTTCTGGTGGATGGGAAGCCCGGGACGGTGTTCAATCCGCAAGGCCAATGCCACCCAGGCCCGGTTGATGGAGCATGGCCGGCGGCTCGGCTTTGCGGACGAGATCAGGCTTGCCCCGGCGCGCGGACACAAGACGAGCGATCACGCGTCTCGCAAGCTGATCGGCTTCCGCATGCCCCGCACACAAGTGCGGGTCGTGCGGGCCGCAAACAAGAACAAAATCGACAAAAGGGAGGAAAACGTGGCTATCAAGACTCTTGAGGAATATGACGATGGTTCAGCAGTCCTCATTGATGCCCGTCAGATGGCGAGCAGCCGCCGGCGCATTCTGGTGGCCGGCACCATCGGGACTGCGATCGAATGGTACGACTTCTTCATCTACGGGCTGATCGCTCCGCTGGTCTTTGACCAGCTTTTCTTCCCGAAGTTCGATCAACTCACCGCCACGATCGCGGTCTTCGCAACCTTTGCCGTCGGATTCCTCGCGCGCCCATTCGGTGGTTTGGTGTTCGGGCATTTCGGCGATCGTCTGGGCCGCAGGTCCGTCTTGTTGTGCACTCTGCTGATGATGGGGCTCGCGACCATGGCGATCGGGCTGCTGCCAACCTATGGCAGCGTAGGAGTCATCGCCACTGTGGCGCTCGTCGTGCTGCGTTTCGTTCAAGGGTTTGCACTGGGCGGGGAGTCCACCGCGGCCGGCCTCATGGCGATCGAAACCTCTCCCGGCGGGCAGCGCGGCTTCTCGGCCGCCGTGATCCAGGCCGCAGGACCGCTCGGTGTCGTTCTTGCCTCGTTTGCGGCGCTCGAGATTTCGCGCCTGCCGCAAGCGGATTTGCTGTCCTGGGGCTGGCGCGTCCCGTTCCTGATCAGTGCCGTCCTCGTTATCCTCGGTGCCTACATGCGGCTGCGCATCGAGGAGAGTGCAACGTTTCGCGGCGCGCCGGAACTCGCGGCCGTGCCTGCGATCGAGGCGATCAGGACGCATTGGCGATCGATCATGATCGTTTTCTTCGCGGAAATGGCGCAGACGTCCTATTTCTATCTGACGGCGATCTTCACCATTTCCTTCGCGACGCGTCAGCTCGGCGTGGAGAAGGATGTGGTGACGCGGGCTGTGCTGTTCGCGAATCTCGTAGCCCTGATTGCAATGCCTCTCATCGGCGCCTGGTCGGACCGGATCGGACGAAAGCGACTATTCCTCGCCGGCCTCGCGATCGCGGCGGTCTCGATGCTTGTCTTCTACAACGTGGTTGCGAGCCGTGACACGCTCCTGGTCTCCACCGCCTTGGTGCTGGCCGCGGGCGTCATTCACCCTCTCATGTTCAGCACCGAAGGAAGCTATTTTCCCGAGCTGTTTCCGACGCAGATCCGCTTCACCGGCGTCTCGATCGGAAAGCAGTTCGGCGTGGTGTTTGGCGGAGGCATGGCGCCGCTCGTCGCCACCAGCCTGTTCGCGCAGACCGGCACGACCCATGCGATCACCGGATACTATGTCGCGCTTGCAGTCGCGGCAGTGATCGCGCTCAGCTTTGCGCAGGAAACCAGCAGGTCGCGGCTGCTCGGCTAGTCCGCAAGGTTACGCACGGCAATTCTCTTCGCGTCAAGGGCGCGGCCAGCCACGAGGAAACATATGATCAAGCCCTGGATATTCGAGTTCCTGTATGCTCCGCCTGCGGAGGACGAGGAAGTCGCACGGCAGACGGCTACGGCCGTGTTTGGCAAGGCCATCGCCCTTTGGGGGCGGTTGGATGGGCTCGGATTTGAAGGCATCTTCTTCAGCGAACACCATTTCGGCCTTTCCTATAGCCCGTCGCCCAATCTGCTGATCGCCGTCATCGCTCAATCCACCACGCGGCTGCGCCTCGGCACCATGGGCCTGGTGCTCCCGCTGTACCAGCCCTGGCGGGTTCTGGAGGAGATCGGCATGCTCGACCACCTGACAGGCGGGCGGCTCGAGATCGGCTGCGCCAGCGGCGTGCCACAGGAGCTGATCCAGACCGGCATCGGGCCTGAGGAAAACCGCGAGCGTTTCAACGAGACGCTGGAAATCCTCGATGCCTGGCTTGCCGCGCCTGTTATCTCGCATCACGGGCGTTACTACAATTTCGACAACCTTCGCGTGGTGCCGCGTCCGTTGCAGCAACCATCGCCTCCGAAGTGGACGACCGTCGTGAGCACTGCATCCGCCGCCAAATCGGCGACGCGCCGATCCAAAATCTGC
>NZ_JAFAVV010000694.1 GCF_019242285.1 Bradyrhizobium sp. | reverse complement strand
GCCTCGCGCACGGTGTGACGGCTGGCGTCGAAGCGCCGGCAAAGCTCGATCTCGGTCGGCAGCGCGCTGCCGACCGGATAGCGGCCGCGGGCGATGTCGGCCAGCAGCTGCTCGGCGATCGCCCGGTAGCGCGGAACGGCGCGCTTGCTGGCGCCGCGCCGGCTCGCCGGCTCTCTCTCCGTCGCACGCGTGTTTCGGGTCAGACCTGCCATCGCCAGCCTACTCGGCGTCGGGCGCGACGCCCGCCGCCTTGAACACTTCTAGCGCGGCGTGATGGGCATCGAGGGCGGCTGGAATGCCGCAGTACAGCGCCACCTGCAGCAGGACCTCGCGGATCTCGGTCGGCGTGCAGCCGTTGGCCAGTGCGCCGCGCAGATGGACGCCAAGCTCGTTGCGCCGGTTGCTCGCCGCCATCATGCCGATCATCACCAGGCTGCGCGCGCGGCCGTCGAGTCCGGGCCGGCTCCAGACATCGCCATAGGCATAGCCGTTGATGATCTGCTGCAGCGGCGCGCCGAACGCCCCGAGCGCGCCCATGCGCTCGGCGACCGCCGCCTCGCCGAACATCTTCTGGCGCAGCCGCAGGCCGCGCTCGTACAGATCCTTGCTGTCCATTCGCCTCGACGTCTCGCGACCCCAGATCTTGCCCACGCTATTTTGTTCGGACAATATCGTCAAGTTGTCCGAACATAAGGTGATAAGGTACTGGGGCGGGCATGATCGAAGCGGCAATCATCGGCCTCGGATGGTGGGGCAAGAACATCGTCAACGCCGTCCAGGGCAAGAGCGAGCGATTGCGCTTCGTGCGCGGCGTGGCCCTCGACTGCAACCGCCTGCACGACTTCGCCGCGACCCACGCGCTGATCCTCTCCAGCGACATCCGCGACGCCTTGGCCGACCCCAAGGTCCGGCTCGTGGTAATCGCCACGCCGCACTCGCTGCATCCTGCCCAGGTGATCGCAGCCGCCCAAGCCGGCAAGGCGGTGTTCTGCGAGAAGCCGCTGGCGCTCATCCGCGCCGACGCCGAGCGCATGGTGGAAGCCTGCCGCCGTGCCGGCGTGCCGCTGGGGCTGGGTGCCAACAAGCGGCTGTGGCCGTCGATGCGCGAGCTGGCGAGCGTGGTCAAATCGGACCAGCTGGGCGAGATCCTCCACATCGAAGGCCACTACAGCAACGAGAACTCGCGCAGCCTGTTCGCCGGCTGGCGCGCCCTGCCTTCGGAAGCGCCCGGCGGGCCGATGACCGGTGCGGCCCTGCATGTCCTCGACGCCTTCGTCCACCTGATGGGCCCGGTGCGCCGGGTGCAGACGCAGCTGGTGTCGCGCCGTCCGATGCCGGATCCGCTCGACGCTTTGTCGGTGCTGCTCGAGTTCGCCAACGGGGCCAGCGGCCTTTTAGGCTCGATGCGCGCCACGCCGTTCTACTGGCGGGTGCACGTGTTCGGCACCGCAGGCTCGGCCGAGGCGCTGGGCGAGACCGAGCTCGTCCTGCGCGGTGCCGGCGGACCGTTGCGCCGGCTCACCTATCCGCCGGTCGATTCGCTGCGCGCCGAGCTCGACGCCTTCGCCGAGGCGGTCGAAGACAAGACCGCTCCAGCCATTCCGCTCGAGCAGATGCTCGACACCGTCGGCGCCTTCGAGGCGATCGTGAAGTCCCTGGAGGCATCGCAGCGCCAGCCGATGTAGCATCCTAGATCCCTCAGGAACTGGAGCCCGGCCGCATGAAGTCCCCCGTCCAGGTCGCCGTGATCGGCGGCGGAGTCGTCGGTGCGAGCGTGCTCTATCACCTCGCCAAGGCGGGCTGGACCGACGCCGTGCTGATCGAGCGCAGCGAGCTCACCTCGGGCTCGACCTGGCACGCCGCGGGCGGCATGCACACCATCAACGGCGATCCCAACGTCGCCAAGCTGCAGCAGTACACGATCGATCTCTACAAGGAGATCGAGGCGGCCTCCGGCCAGTCGTGCGGCCTGCATCTCACCGGCGGCCTGATGCTGGCCGGCACGCCCGAGCGCTGGGACTGGCTGAAGATGGTCAACGCGCGCGGGCGCTATCTCGGCATGAAGCTCGAGATGGTGTCGGTCGACGAGGCGGCCCGGCTGTTCCCGCTGATGGACAAGCGGCATTTCGTCGGCGCGCTGTACGATCCCATCGAGGGCCATGTCGACCCGTGGGGCGTGACGATGGCGTATGCCAAGGCGGCCCAGCTCAAGGGCGCGGCGATCGAACGCTACAACCGGGTGGTCGACCTCGTCGCGCGTTCTTACGGCGGTTAGGACGTGGTCACCGAGAAGGGCACCGTGCAGGCCGAGCACGTGGTCAATGCCGGCGGCCTGTGGGCGCGCGAGGTCGGCCGCATGGTCGGCCTCGAGCTGCCGATCCTCGCCATGGAGCACCAGTACATCATCTCCGAGGAGATCCCCGAGGTCGCCGCCTCGACCTTCGAGATGCTGCACATCGTCGACTTCGAGGGCGAGATCTACATGCGCCAGGAAGGCAAGGGCATGCTGATGGGCACCTACGAGCGCCGCGGCCAGCCCTGGTCGGAGCGCCAGACGCCGTGGGACTTCGGCCACGAGCTTCTGGCCGACGACCTCGAGCGCATCGCGCCCAGCCTCGAGGTCGGCTTCCGCCATTTCCCGGCGATCGAGAAGGCCGGCATCAAGAAGGTGATCAATGGTCCCTTCACCTTCGCGCCCGACGGAAATCCGCTGATCGGCCCGGTGCGCGGCCTGAAGAACTTCTGGGTGGCGTGCGGCGTCATGGCGGGTTTTAGCCAGGCGGGCGGCGTCGGCCTGGCGCTCGCCAACTGGATGGTCGACGGCGACCCCGGTTTCGACATCTGGGCGATGGACGTGGCGCGCTTCGGCGACTGGGCGACACTTGCCTACACCAACGCCAAGGTGCGCGAGAACTATTCCAGGCGCTTTCGTATCCGCTTCCCGAACGAAGAGCTGCCGGCGGCGCGGCCATTGCGCACCACCCCGATCTACGACCGGCTGAAGAGCGAGAACGCGGTGTTCGGCGAATATTGCTCGCTCGAAAATCCGCTCTGGTTCGCCCCGAAAGGTACG
>NZ_JAFAVV010000078.1 GCF_019242285.1 Bradyrhizobium sp. | reverse complement strand
CCGACATCGTGCGCGGCAATCTCGGCCACTCGTTCTTCCGCGCCGAGAATGTCGCCGAGATGATTGCGCGCCGCGGTCCGCTGACCGCCGAGATCGCGTTCATTTCGGTCGTGCTGTCCTGGATCGTCGGCATTCCGGTTGCGCTTGTCAGCGCGCTGCGTCCCAACAGTCTTGGCGACAACGTCTCGCGGTTCTTCAGCATCCTGTTTCTCGCCATTCCGGGCTTCTGGTTCGGCATGCTGATCGTGCTCGGCCTGCTCTTCGTGTTCGGCTATCGGGCGCCGCTCGCCAACGTCTCTCTCCTCGACGACCCGTGGGCCAATTTTCAGATCGTCATCGGCCCGGCGATCGTGCTCGGGCTCGGCCAGGCCGCCTATATCGCCCGCATGGCCCGCTCGAGCCTGCTCGAGGTGATCCGCGAGGACTACATCCGCACGGCGCGGGCCAAGGGTCTCAACCGGCGCGTGGTCATTGCGCTGCATGCGCTCCCCAACGCGCTGCTGCCGGTGGTGACGCTGTCCGGCATCCTGCTCGGTTTCGTGCTCGCGGGCTCGATCCCGGTGGAGCGCGCCTTCGGCACGCCCGGGCTCGGCTATGCGATGGCGATCGCGGTCAGCGAGCGCGACGTGTTCGTCATGCAGAACCTGGTCTTTCTCTATGCGATCGTGTTCGTGCTCCTCAACGTCGTGGTCGACCTGATCTCCGCCTGGCTCGACCCGCGGATTCGCTTCGCATGAGCACCATCGCGCAGGACACCGCGACGCCGGCGCCGCTTGCCGGCCAGGTGAAGCCATCCCTGGTGCGGCGTCTCTGGCGCGGTCTGGCCCGGTTCGCCCGCCGCTCGCCGATGTCCGCCTTCTGGGGAGTGATCGCGGCCGGCATCCTCTTCGTCGCCGTCGCGGCGCCGGCGCTTGCTCCCTACGATCCCTTGAAGTCCGATTTCCGCGCCATGACCAAGCCGCCGTCGGAGCGCCACTATTTCGGCAGCGACCAGATCGGCCGCGACACGCTGAGCCGCGTCATCCATGGCAGTCGCGCCTCGCTGACCGTCGCGATCGGCGCGGTCGTGCTCGGCACCACGCTCGGTGCGCTGTGGGGCTTGGCTTGCGGCTATTTCGGTGGCCGCTTCGACATCGTCAGCCAGCGCTGCATCGAGTTCATGCAGTCGTTTCCCGATCTCATCCTGGCGATGGCGATCGCCATGGCGCTCGGCGCCGGCTTTGCGACTGTCATCGTCGCGATCGCGATCACCCGCATCCCGTTTGGCGGGCGGGTGATCCGAGCGGTTGTGCTGTCCTTGAAGGAGTTGTCCTATGTCGAGGCGGCACGCGGCCTCGGCGCCTCGCACCTGCGCATCATGGCGCGGCACATCCTGCCGCAATGCGTGGCGCCGTATCTGATCCTCGCGACGACCCATCTCGGTGTCGCAATCATCATCGAGGCGGCGCTCGGCTTTCTCGGGGTCGGCATTCCGCCGCCGACCCCGACCTGGGGAAACATGCTGGCCGATTCCCTCAACGCCGGCCTCGTCCCGCCGTGGTGGCTCGTGCTGTTTCCGGGCCTTGCGATCACGATCACGGTGCTCGCCTTCAATCTGCTCGGCGACGGCATCCGCGATATCCTCGACCCAAGGCTGCGGGGGGCCGTGTAAGCGGTCAACCCGCCTCGACCAGCTCGAGCGCCTCGCGGCTCGGGCCTTCGATCATTACGGCGCGGGTGTCGCCGAGCGGGTAGGATTCTTCGAGGAAGGCGACGCCTTCGCTGCGCAATTTGTCGACCCAGGCGTCGAGATCTGTGACGCTCAGCGCGATGTGATCCTGCAATTGCCCGCGCGAGCCGACGAGCGGCCGGTCGCCTTGGTTCGCGTACCAGATCAGCGCCACATCGCCGAATTCGACACCGGCTCGGGGCGAGCGGTACATTCCTTCCCGATTGAGCGCCGGCCAGGTGGGGTCCGCGCCGCGCGGCACCTTGCAGTCGGCCTCGGTCACCGGCGCGCCGCCCCAGCCAGCCCGCGGCGGCGCGTTCAGATGCTTCTGGTACCACAGCTGAGCGCAGAGCGGGTCCTCCTGATAGAGGTGCACGTGGTTGAAGCGCTCGGCCGGGTGTTCGCCGGCATACTCGACGAGCGCGTCATCCGGGCCCTTCATATATGCGAAACCTCCGCCGCCGGCCGGCCCGAGGCCCTTCTGCCTCGCCTCGGCAATCTGCGCCTTGGTCAGACCCAGCACGCCGCCCTGGCCCGGCCAGGTGTCGCTGCTGATCAGCACCGAACCGCCTTCCTCGCTCGTATAGAGCGGCAAAAGCTCGACCTCGCGCCGGGTCTTATAGGTATCGAGACTGCGGCGCGAGTCGGTGACGTGCCAGCCGAAATGCCAGATCGCGCTCTGCGGCTCGCTGGTCGGCGGCGTATCGACTTTCGTGATCAGCACCATGACGTCGTTCGGCGATTTGAGGGCCGGAAAGCCGCCCCAACTCCCCTTCGCGGTGCTCGGAAATTGCCGTGTATAGAAATCGATAGCGCCATTTGGATCGGTCGAGTTCAGATGCAGGTGATGGAATTTCGGCGTCGGCAGCATGTCGGTGCATCCTTGCAGCGGATTTGGGCTACTATGCGCCGAACACCCTTGAAATCAATGAAGGCTTGGGGGGACGTCATGAGCGTCGGGAAAACCGTTGTCATGGTAGTATTGGCGCTGGCGATGTTTACGGCTGGGGCAGGCGCTCAGCAGAACCCCGGCCCCGCGGTTGCCATCGACGACGACGATATCGGTGGCGTGGTCACCAGCCGGTTCGGGCCGGAAGCCGGCGTCTGGGTCATCGCGCAGACCACCGAGCTCAGCACGCGGTTCGCGAAGATCGCGGTCACCGACGAACGCGGAGGTTACGTCGTGCCCGACCTGCCCCACGCGCATTACCAGGTCTGGGTGCGCGGCTACGGTTGGTCGACTCGCCAAAGGTCGCGGCCGAGCCGGGCAAGATCCTCAAC
>NZ_JAFAVV010000625.1 GCF_019242285.1 Bradyrhizobium sp. | reverse complement strand
GCGGCGGCCCTGCCGGCCCATGCGGAGGATAAGGCCATCAGCATGGGCACGATGAACTGGGAAGATCTGACGCCCATCTCGGCTATCACGAAGAAGGTGCTTGAGGACGCCGGCTACACGGTGAAGCTGACCAATTTCTCCGAGTGGGGCATCGCCTACGCGGCCCTTACCAAGGGCGATGCGCAGATATTGATTTCCCAAATCGATTTCATCGCGCAGGACTACTGGAACAGGAACAAGAACCGGCTCGAGAAACTCTCCGCTGTTTCGCACGGCCTGCATGACTTCATCGCCGTGCCGAGCTATGTGACCATCGATTCCATTGAACAGTTGAACGGCGTCGCCGACAAGTTCGACAGCAAGATCATCGGCATCGAACCCGGGGCGGGATTGATGCGCGAAACTGCGGACGTGATCTCTAAATACGGGCTGAAGCTCCACTTGGTGGAAGGCAGCACCGCTGCGATGACCGCCGCCCTGCAATCGGCGATCGAGCGGAAGGAGTGGATCGCCGTTACGCTGTGGGAGCCGTCGTGGATGGCGCAGAAGTTCGACCTCAAGCAGCTCAAAGATCCCAAGGACATCTTCCCGCCACCCCAGACCTATTTCTGGGTCGCTCAGAAAGGCTTCGCCGAGTCTCACCCGCACGCTCGCGAGATCATCGCCAGCGTCTTCGTTCCTGTTGCGGACATCACGGCGATCAATGCCGCGGTCAAGGACGGCAAGACCATGGATCAGGCGATCGAGGATTGGATCAAGGCGCATGCCGATCTGATCAAGCGCTGGGAAAACATCAAGAAGGACTGACTTCGAGCCGAAGCGCCCCGCCCGCCCGTATGCGGGCGGGGCCTACACTACGCCGGGAGCGGAAATCCCTATGACGAACACTCTTCCTGACGGAAATAGCCCGCTGATCGACTGCCGTTCGGTTTGGAAGGTGTTCGGCCAGCGCTCGGAGGCTGCGATCAAAGCTATCACCGAACGCGGCCTCGGCAAGAGCGAGGTGCTCAAGGAGTTTAGCTGTGTGGTCGGCGTGGCCGACGTCAGCCTCACCCTGAACAAGGGCGAGATCTTCTGCATCATGGGCCTGTCGGGCAGCGGCAAGTCCACCTTGATCCGCTTGTTCAACCGCCTGATCGAGCCGAGCCTCGGACAGATCTTCGTCTGCGGCAAGGATGTCGCGAAACTGAACGCCCAGGATCTGCGCGCCACGCGAGCCCGCGACATCGGCATGGTGTTCCAGAACGTTGCCCTGCTGCCGAACCGGACGGTGCTGGAGAACGCAGCCTTCGGCCTCGAAGTGCAGAAGGTTGAGAAGGAGCGCCGACTGGAGACGGCCAAGAAGGCGCTGACGACCGTCGGCCTCGCCGATTGGGTCAACCGCTTTCCCAACGAGCTGTCGGGCGGTATGCAGCAGCGCGTCGGCCTCGCCCGCGCGATCGCATCGGATCCCGACATCATCCTGATGGACGAGCCGTTCAGCGCGCTTGATCCGTTGATCCGCCGCCAATTGCAGGACGAGTTCCGGGAGTTGTCGAAGACGCTCGGCAAGTCGGCCATCTTCATCACCCACGACCTCGACGAGGCGATCCGTATCGGCGACCGCATCGCCATCATGAAGGATGGTGCGATCATCCAAGTCGGCACGGCCGAGGACATCATCCTCAACCCCGCCGACGGCTATGTGGCCGATTTCGTCGCGGGCATCTCCCGCCTGCACCTCGTGAAGGCGCATTCCGTCATGCATCCCGTGGCGGCCTTCACCGCCGCGCGTCCCGACCTGGACGTCTCGCGCTTCTCCCGGACCTCCCCGGAGGCCGACGTGGACGAGCTGATCCACATCTTCCTCGACGGCGGCCAGGATGGTGTCGCCGTCCTCGACGACGGCGCGGTGGTTGGCGTCGTCACGCCGCGGAGCCTGTTGCAGGGTGTGAAAGGCAAGGAACCAGGTGAGGCCACCGCCTTCTGACGTGAACAACGGCAAGCCGGGATTGTCGGGACATGGACATACAGGATCTGACCAGCGCAGTGGACGAGGGGATCGATAACGGTCTCGATTGGATCTCGTCGAATGCCGGCGGCTTTTTCGATGCCGTCCGCCTCGTGCTGGAAACCTTCTACAACGGCATCGCCTGGCTGCTCCAGGCGCCGCCCTTCCTGGTCATCGTAGCGGTGATCGCACTGCTGGGCTGGCGGGCCGTGAGCCTCCGTTTCGGGATCGCAGCCGCTGTCGGACTCGTCTTCTGCGCGCTGATCGGGCTCTGGCCGGAAACCATGGCAACCCTTGCCCTGGTGATCGCCGCGAGCGTGCTGGCCCTGCTGTTTGCCATTCCCGTCGGCATCCTGGCCGGGTTCAGCCCGCGTCTGAATGCCGTGTTGACGCCGATCCTCGACATGATCCAGACTCTGCCGCCTTACATCTATCTCCTTCCGGCCATCGCGCTGCTGGGCTTCGGCCCCGCCACCGCCCTGGTGGCAACGGTCGTGGTCGCCATTCCCCCGGCATTGCGGCTGACCGCGCACGGTATCCGGCTGACCCCCCGCAACTTCCTCGAACTCGGTGAGGCCAGCGGCATCACGCCTGGCCAGATGTTCGTTAAGATCCGGCTGCCCTTCGCGATGTCCAGCATCATGACGGGCGTGAACCAATGCCTGATGATGGCCTTCGGCATGGTCGTGATCGCCGGCATCGTGGGCTCGGGCGGCCTGGGTGCGGCCATCTACGACGCGATCCGCACGCTCAACATCGGCAAATCCATCGATGCGGGCATCGCCATCGTGATCTTGACCATGATCCTGGACCGGATCACCGAGGGCGCCGCCAAGGACCGTCGGGAGGCGAAATGACGACCATCCTTCCCTTTACCATCTCGCCGGGCAACTTCGTGGCTCCTGCCGCCAGTTGGCTCAACACGAACTTCCATCCGCTTTTCGCCGCAATCACCTCCGTGGCCGACGCCATCCTGAACGCCGTGCTGGCGGTTCTCACGGCCCTGCCGCCCCTGTGGATGATCGCGGTCGTGGCGGTGCTCGCCTGGTTGGTCGCAAACTGGCGCGTGAGCTTGCTGGCCATCTTCTCGCTCGGATTCTGCTGGGCCATGGGATTGTGGAACGCGGCGATGCAGACCGTCGACCTCGTTATCGTGGCGGTGGTCATCGCCGTCGCCATCGCCTTTCCGATGGGGATCTGGGCTTCGCGCGACAAGCGCGTCGAGCGGACGCTTCGCCCGGTCCTCGACGTCATGCAGACGGTGCCTCCGTGGGTCTACCTCATCCCCGCCGTAATCATCTTCAGTCTCGGCCGGGTCCCGGCCCTGATCGCCACCGTCGTCTACGGTGCCCCGCCCATGCTGCGTCTGACCACCTTGGCGCTGAACCAAGTGCCCAAGCCGTTCCTCGAGCTCGGCGACGCGCTAGGTTCGGCCCGGAGCACGACGTTGTGGAAGATCGAGCTTCCGCTCGCCAAACCGACCCTGCTGGTCGGGCTGAACCAGTGCATCCTCCTATCCCTGGCGATGGTCGTCTTGGCTGGGCTGGTCGGCGCGGGCGGCCTTGGGTCGGAGGTGACCCGCGGGCTCTCGCGCATGGAAATGGGAGTTGGCCTGCGCGCTGGCCTGTCGATCGTGGCCATCGCCCTCCTGCTCGACCGGCTGTCCCGGGCGGCGCTGGACCGCCCCAGGCGCCCAGCTGGGTGATCGCCCGGAGCGCATGCATGGTCATTTCGGCGCGGATCGGGATCATCGGGGGCAATGGCTGGCTCGGCAACGCCATTGCCGCCGCCGCCGTCGCGTCGGGCGTGGTCGATCCGCGTGCCCTGACGCTGTCGGGCCGATCGGATAGCCGTGGCGCCGTCGCGATACCCGGCGCGCACTGGACGAAGGACAATGCGGAGCTGGTGCGCCGGTCGGACGTGGTGGTGCTGTCGGTGCGGCCAGAGCAATTTCCGGCCGTCGCCATCGATGCCGTCGGCAAGCTTGTCGTCTCGGTGATGGCCGCCGTGCCGGCGCACGCGATTGCCGCCCGGACAGGGGCCGATCGGATCGTACGCGCACTTCCAAACGCGGCAGCGAGCGTCGGCAAGTCCTTCACGCCGTTCTTCGCAACCGCTTCCGTCTCATCGGAGGAGAGGCGAGTCGTGCGCGCCCTGTTTGCAAGCTGCGGCGATGCGGACGAAGTTCCGCAGGAGAGTCACATCGATTACTGCGTGGGCCTGACCGGGTCGGGCGCGGCTTTTCCGGCCCTGATGGCCCAGGCGATGATCGAGCATGCGGTGGCGCGAGGATTGCCTTTGGCGTTCGCGCGGCGGGCCGCGCAGGGCGTGCTCGT
>NZ_JAFAVV010000585.1 GCF_019242285.1 Bradyrhizobium sp. | reverse complement strand
GCATACGGATAGGCGAAGGCCGAAAAGGCAAGCCCAAGATCGGTGTTGCTGAGGTTGAGGTCCGCCTTGATGAGCGGTGCCGCCGTGGAGATGTTGACCCTGTCGACGTAAAGAATCAGATACATCAGGCATAGCAGCAGCAGGACCATCCCCGATACGCCAAACTTCAACGAACGCATTGTATGCTCCATAACAAGGTGAGTGGTGGCCTATGCTGGTCGCAACTCACTCTTGACCTGGGTGCGATGCATGACACGCCGTGACGCCGGGTCGAATGGATCGCGGCGATGCATGGTGCAACGATTGTCCCACATGACGAGATCGCGGACCTTCCACACATGCTCCCAAGCAAATTCCGGCCTCTCGACATACGACCACAACTGATCGAGCAGCGCCTCGGACTCCGCAACCGCGAGTCCGGCTAGATAAGCGTTTCGGCGCCGTCCCAGATAGAGCATGCGACGGCCAGTATCGGGGTGGGTGCAGACCAGCGGATGAACAGCGCCCGGGGAGAGGCGCGGATCGTCCGATGGCGTGACGCCCTGGCGGATGTAGCCGCCGCTGTTATAGGTTCCGTCGTGCTTGATTTTAATATTGGCGATGCGCGTCTTGAGACCTTCGGGCAGCGCGTCGTAAATGCTGTACATGTTGCAGAACGAGGTATTGCCGCCCGTCGACGGCAGCTCCAGCGCATAGAGCATGCTCGCCTTGGGCGGCACGTCGAGATAGGACATGTCGGTGTGCCAGACCGACTCGCCCGCCCCGAGGCTGCCTATCGGCTCGCCGTTCACGACGACATTGGACACCACATATATTTCCGGCATTCCCTCAACGAAGCGCCGGCCGGTTTCCTGGACCGGTGCCCAATCGAGATCCCCGAGCCGCCGGCTGAACGCGATGAGGTTATGGTCATCGAGATGCTGATCGCGAAACAGCAGCACCGAGTGGTCGTGCCAAGCCCGCACGATCCGGGCGAATGCGGTGTCGTCGATGTTTGCAAGATTGAGCCCTCGCACCTCGGCGCCGACGCCGCGACCGGTCGGGACGACATTGATATCGGCGGTCGAGATACTGGCGCGAGGGGCGTCATGAATGCTGGCAGTCATCGGATTTTCCTCTAGCTCTGATCTCGTTGTCGGCGAAAAGGTATCGCAGTTCGTCGTGGGATGAGCACTGGACCTCGGTGTCTGCTAGTGGGGCAAACCTGCCGGCCGCTTTCGTTATGATTGCCCGAGAAGAACTCAAGGACTGGCTATTGTTGCTGAACATGCTCACGCTTCCAGTTGAGGAATTTCTGCAAGCGATCTTCACTACCGCCATTGCTTGGCCGCCGAGTGTCGCCGTCGTCCGAGTAACGCGGACTGAGCGATCCACTCACCATCCCTCTCAGTTTTTGCTCGGCAACGGAGTAACGCGTCCAACCCGGCACCGTCGCGGCCAGATTCACATCCTTCCATTTCGGATGGAACGAAGGTTGTTTCAGTCGATCGTAGTGATCGAAATAGTAATCAATGAACCGCTCGACCCGCCTGTATCGATCGCTTCCTTTTTGCCAATTGAACACCGCCAGGACCGCTGGAATGCCGATGGTCTCGATCGACTCGCCTTCCGGGATCAAGTTTGGATAGTCGTCATGGCTGAGCGTCGAAGGAAGGTAATAGTCGAAAAGCTTCTTGTCATATTCGACTGGGACGAAATGAAATCCCGGAATCGGTTGGAGCTTGGTGAACAGGTCGTTCGGTTTGCCCACCGTATGGAGGATGGCGGCAATCTCACCGGTCTTCATCTTCTCGATTGCAACAGCATTGTTGATGAAGACCGGCTCGACGTGGATCCCAAGGCGCTCGAACACGATCGGCCCCGTAATGGTCGGCCCCGCACCCTTCGTGTTGAAACCGACCTTCTTGCCATCGAGATCCGCCAAGGTCTTGATCTCAGGACGGGCAAAGACGTGGAACTCACCAATATACAATTGAGATATGTAGTTTACCCGCTGCTCTATATTCTTCACGCTGCCTGATTTCTTATATTGGTCGAAGTCGTCCGAGTAGGTGATCGCCATGTCGACGCCGCGCAGATACAGCAGGTCGCTCACATTCTCCGCCGCGCCGTAGCTCACAATGGGGAGGACGCGAAGATTGTCGCCATCATCCAGCGCCTTCGCAAGCTCTGCGGCGAAACGGATGAATGTCCCTTCCAACAGGCCGCCCGCGATCCCGACCGTCCAGTCGTTCACGCTAGCGACCTTCCCCACCTCCCCGGACGATGCAGCAGTCGCGTGACGCGAGGCACGTTGCGCGAGTTGGATTTCCGGAGATTGCGACTTGGTAGGTACTGGTAGCGCGAGTGCAACCAAAACAACCGAAAATACCGACAGCAACCACAGACGCATGAGCATCCGGTCCTCCCCCCTCTGAGCGACACGGCGAAGCACTTTCTTTGGGGATTACCATACCGATCTAAGGTCGCACACCGATCGAAGGTTGCGTGCATATCTAGGATTGCATGCATATCTAAGATTGCATCGGTTGTTGGTAAGTCGAACCGATGACCGAATTGAGGCCTCAAGATTGGGGAAGATGCTTTGCTACAAAGTGCGCGCGAATGCGGTCGACCTTTGGTTTCAGAATTTGCGATCGAGCCCCGTTACGATAGAGTTTCGCCGATCTTGGTTGCAGCGAAGGCTCATCGTCTCCGAAAAGTTGAGCATCTATAACGACCGTGAAAATGGCACTTCAAACAACTGTCACCTCGCAGAGCCGCCTGGCAAGGTTACCCCGCACACATTGCGGCATACAGCGGCTACCTGGTTAAAGCGAGCGGGCGTCGACAAATGAGAAGCCGGCGGGTTTCTGGGTATGAGCGTTGAGATGCTCCGTCAGGTGTGCGGCCATCATCCCGATCACCTCCGTGCAGCCGCATGGGCGATTGGTGGTCATGCGCAGCCACTGGGCCGTCGAGAACGGCCCCGATGACGGGCACACCGGGTAATCTCCAACCGATGCCTTATGGCCCCGTAATCTCGAACCAGATTCAGCTCAGTCCAAACTACGGCACCTTGTCGGCCTGTTTCAATCGTGGGATTCTCGCGACGCAGGCGACGGCGCTTGTGTTGAACAACGGGACACCGGCCGGATCGATAGTGAGTGCGCTCGAAAAGCACATCGACAAACCCGGCGATGCATTGCGTCTCGATCTGGCAGGTCAGATGATCGAAGCGCTCACGACGTTGTCTGACGACGCCTCAAGCAATGGAGGCGACGTCTATTGTGCGCTTTATGAGTTTGAAGACCCGGAATTGATTGCGCATCTCGCGAGCCTCAAGGGAAAGGCTCACGTCATTTTTTCCAATATGCCGGGCACCACCGCTGATAAGCAGAAAACCAACGACACTTATGCCCTGGAGCGGAAGCAGATTCATGACGCCGCGCCGAAGTCATCGACCGCTTCATGCCCAGCGGCCATCTCGCGTCAGACGACAGCTGGCAGGATGAGTATTTTTCATCCGACAATCAGGTCAAATCGGCTGAACTCGCATTCTGGCTCAGCGCCACGCCAGCGGCAGACTCGCTGACGACACCGAATGACACTGCGGTTGCGCGCCCACGTCCTGCACTTCAGGCGGCAACGGGAGGCGTCAGCCCGGCCATCGGTCCGCATTCCGTGGCCTCGGGGCACAGGCGGAAACAGCAACCGCACCAGCGGGGGCATCGGAACAAGGCCTCGTAGTTGCGCGCCAACCCACCCCAAAGGGCTATGAATTCGTCCTCGCTGGCATTCAAGGTGAGGGATGTGGCCTGTGCAGTCGGTCAGGGAATTGCGTATACCGTTGTATCGTCGGTAATTCCGCGGAGCGAGACGAGTTGCATCGTCGGTCGTAGGCCTGAGTTTTCCAACATACTTGCGACCTTTCCATCTTCCACGACTTGTTTGGTCGCAAAAATTGCGTGTGAGGACGCCAGCCCCTGGACGCGTGCGGCCACGTTCACAGTCTGCCCAAAATAGTCCTGAATGTTGTTCATCGTGACTGCTAGGCACGGCCCCTCGTGAACGCCTATCTTTAAGAGTAGATCGTCGTTCTGGCGCTCTTCGTTGATCCGCGACATTTCCCTGCGCATGCGGAGTGCTGCCGTCAGCGCGCGGTCCGGCGTTGGAAAGGTTGCCATAACCGCGTCCCCCATGGTCTTGACCACGGCACCGGTCTCAGCGGCTATAATTTCGTTGAGCACGCGAAAGTGCTGCCGCACGAGGTCGTAAGCCACTAGGTCGCCGACGCGTTCGTAGAGCGCCGTAGAGCCCTTTAGATCAGTGAACAAGAAGGTCAGGCTGGTGATTTTCAACCGCTGGTCGACGTCCAGGGTGTCGGCGCGGTAAATGTCACGAAATGTTTGGTTGGTGAGAAGCCGCTTGGCAGTCAAGAACAGCTTGCGCTTTCCCAAGAGATCGTGGAGTGGATCGGCGGCTATCCACAGTGCTGGAAGTACTCGCCGGTCGGTTCGGTTTTCCAGTGTCAATCGCAGCGGTCCCGGCCGCATCTCGACGGTGCCCGCTGGCGCTCGGACCTTATTAAACACCAGCGATAGCGTCTGTCGCTCACGCGTCGTTTCGCCTTTGACGTCAAGGAACTGTGTCCCATGAGTTACGGGATCAAACACAATTACGAAATCGTTCGGTAGCTGCACAGACAAAACTGCCTTCTCGCCTGGCGGAAGTTCAATTGAGTCCACGGTGAACTCGGCAAGGCTGTCGCCCAACGTCTCTGGCAAATCGACACCAGAGCCCCAAAAAATTTGGCGATAATATTCGACCTCAGAAAGCGTATCTGGATTGTGCGCGCCGATACGCCTGACTTGTTGACTCACTGTGAAAGTTACCTCGACCATCTCATCGAGAGTTGGCTGGTAACCCGCCGCGCACAACAGACAATCGTATTCTTCGCGATCAAGAGTCCGCAGTGTGGCGCCGGCGTTGAGGACCCCACCGCATCCTGGACACAACACGTTCCAAGACAGTTCGAATAGGCCGAGACGGGCAGCGTGAAGGAACGCGGCGATGACCTTCTCTTCATCGAGACCGCGCTCGGCGGCGAAAGTGAGTACGTTTATGCGGCACAATTCGCGATCGCCCGCCTCTCGCACCGCATGCTCAATGGCAGCGGTACATTTCGCGTCAGCGGACTGGCGTAGAACGCCAAACAAAGCTTTGCTCTTGCTCATCGCATGACGCTTAATCTGTTTGTCGAGGCTACTCGCGACGCGTGAATTCAGCGGTGATTATCGCATTGCGACAAGGCCGAATGCAAGGCACAGCTCTTGGAAACGAGGCAAGAAGTTGAGACCACCTGGCGCCTGAATAGCAGCGAGCGGGATAAATCAATCCGCTCTACGAGGCCCTGCGCGTTTGCTTGATGTCCTGCTTCCAATTCGGCTAGTCCTTTGCGTTGTTACTTTGTCGGGATCTATCGGATTGCTGAGCGTCCGACGTCGGCCGCGCGCACTGGTATCCGCAATTGACGTACCTTGTTACCACAAATTGATGATTCGACTTCACACTAGGAGCAAGGATTTGATTTTTCTGGCGTATCGAATGAAGTTTTCCAGCAACGCCTCGCTTGCAGAAGCTTCACTCTCCTTCCGGTCTCGCTGATGGGTTTGGCGACGATATCGCATCGCTCCATCAGGGCATGTATTCGCCGCATCGCGGTCGCGTGAGGAACCTTGGCGACCGAGGCCAGAGTGGAGATGCCGACGGGCGTTCCGTTCAAATGGTTCTTGATCAGGAAAAGCAGCATATTCCACGTCGCGTCCTCCTCCGCGATCGGAACCAATTCCTGGAACGGCTGCCGAACTCGTTCGAGGAACGCTATGATTCGCAGGAGTTCGTGCTCGGTCATCGGACAACCGTAAAGCCAGGCTCTGGCTATCTTCCCGAGGCAATCGCCGGCGCCACGACGCGCGCATATTTACTGCTCAGCATCCCCCACCGCCCGGCGCTTCAACCTTTTCGCTTTTGCGTTGGCGAGGAAGCGAATGTGCCATGGTCGCCCCAATCAGCCCCGCTGAAATATCTTACTGCCGGTACGGTGGTCCATCGGCACCACGCTGGCGCTAGTCCCGCGACACACGCGGCGTCGACGGGGTCACGTTGGCAGGTGTGTGGAAGTCCATACGCGCGCGATCTTCCTCTCGAACCCCCGTATCGTCGCCGAATTCGAGATATTTGGGCGCGTCCTCCGTCCATTGCGGCCATGACGTCGCCGAGGTGCTCGGCTCTCCGGTGCGAGCGAATGCAACAAGCGTATCCATCATGCGTTCGGATAGCGCGCGATCGAACTCGGTCCAGACGCGCGTGACGCGGAACTTGTTGAAGGCATCTTGGGTCCCGAACCAATAGGGCACATCCGAGGTATGGTAGGCGCCGATCTTCTGCGGGCTGTCGAAGAACTGTACGCCCGCGGCGAACGGGTGCACGCGCGAGAACATGTACATGTGGAATGGAGCCTTGCCGGTCTTGCGCTGCGCGCGCGCCCAATTACGGGTGCCCGCTTCGACCAGCCCCTCGCGTGCCGCGAGAAGCCCCATTGCCTTCGCTTCTTCGTCGGTCTTGGCCGGATAAAGTGCCAGAAAGCGCTCGGCTTGATCGCCATGAAGCTTTCGCGCGGCGGCGAGGTAGCCTTCCAGACTAGCCGCGGTGCGTAGGTCGTTGGAGCTTTCGTCGCGCGTGAATCCAGCGACCGTTGCCACGTCGTTCTGCTTGCCCGCGGCAAAGATCTTCGGCACCGTGTCGGGCAGGAAATAGCCGTCGATGTCTGGCGAAACGGCAATCGTGCCGGCGCAGCCGAGTTGGCAGTCTTTCTGAATGGCAAGGATCTTGTCGGCCTGGATCAGCCGCATCTCCGCGAATGACGCCGCGCCCAGCGCCGATTGCACTTCGAGGCCGGTCTTCTCGGCTTCCGGCAGCGTTGGAAATTTGAAGCGGCTATCGAACATGCTCAGGCTCATTGCGACACCACGGTTGAACAAGCCCTTGGCGAGCGGACTTGCTTCGAGAGCCGAGACCGACATCGCGCCGGCGGATTGTCCGGTAATGGTGACGTTGTCGGGATCACCGCCGAACTGAGCGATGTTGCGCTTGATCCACTGCAGCGCCGCGATCTGATCCAGGAAGCCGTAATTGCCGGAGCCATGATGCGGCGATTCTGCCGTGAGTTCGGGATGAGCCAAATTGCCGAGGATGCCGACCCGATAGTTGAAACTGACGAATATCGTACCCTTCCTGGCGACGTGTTCGCCATCGTACATCGCAATTCCGCTCGAACCGAGGGTGAAGCCGCCGCCATAGATCCAAACGATGACCGGCAGCTTCATGCCCGGCTTCGCATCCTTACTCGCCCAAATATTGAGATAGAGGCAATTTTCGCTGGTCGCCTCCTCGCCAAAATAATGGTTGAGGTCGTGACGGCGCAGAACCTGAATGCATTCAGCTCCCATGCGATCCGCGTGATAGACGCCTTGCCAAGTCTCGATCCTCTGCGGCTCACGCCAGCGCAGATCACCGAGCGGCGGCGCGGCATACGGAATTCCGAAATAGGCCTTTACGTCCGACGCCAGCAGCTTTCCGGAAACCGCGCCGCTATCGATGTTGACAGGGTCTTCCGGGATCGATCTGGCGACGGCCTGAGCCGACGCACGCGGCGCCGACGTCATTGAGAGGATGTAAAGAGCCGATGTGACCGCGATCAACGGCCGAAGCGCTGTTCGCCTCAACTCAACGCATGGCATCATAGTGGTCCAGCTCATGAAGCCTCCTCCCGACATTTTCGATGGCCTGCACAAACCACGTTAGCTGGGCCGGCTGTCTTCCCCCGACGACGCCTGATCACGCGCGGCACCCGAGGGCTGATATTGTACGAACTGGTACGTTCATGCAAGATGTCGCGCGCGCAGCTTGATTGGCCCTGTGATCGGAGGTTCGCGGGATTGCGGCAAGAGAGCCGCCCCGAGGGCACCCCGCGACATCATTGAAGTGGCGAGGCAGGAATTCGCATCTGAAGTTTATTCCGACGCGCGGCTCCGGGCGGGCCATCTCATCGCGGTTATATGGGCCGGAAGCTGACTTTATTCTCGCAACGCTGTCTCCCGGGCACTCGCGAATATCCCCCGCCCACCCGGACGATATTGCATTCGCACAGCAAAAGAGCGCACGTGAGCTCCAGGCCACGCGCGCTCATTGATCAAACCGCTCCAATTGCGATCAATGATCGTGATCGTCGTGATGGTCCTCGATCAGGTCGGCGTCCGTAAGCACTTTCTCCTCGCCCATGAGTTCGTCATGCGACTCATGTTTGCACACGAAGCTCGAAGCGACGTTCGTGCTACCCGTCCCGTTGTAGGTGAGTTTGTCGGGATACATGCAGATAGGCCGGCTCACTGTCGCAAGGGATCGATTCGGATTGTTATAGGCAATGATCGAATCCGGTGCCGTCCCATGCTCGACCCAATTGACCAGGGCCTGGAACAACGCGCCTGAGCTCGAGGAATCGATCAAAGGCGCATTCGGTTGATCGGGATTGCCGCCGAAGTGGCTGTTCCCCGGGTAGGGGAAGAACCGATAGAATTTTTGCACGGTGGGTAGGCCGCCGGCGTGCTTGGTGACGCGATTATAATAGTTGTAGGAGCCTCGTGGCATGATCAACAGATCAGCCAATCCATGATAAATGATCATCTTCCCTCCGTGTTCACGGAATTCAGACAGATCTGGGTTGTCTGTTCCAA
>NZ_JAFAVV010000516.1 GCF_019242285.1 Bradyrhizobium sp. | reverse complement strand
CGACGGCTTCCTCTCCTCCTACTGCAACACCATTCCGACCCAGGACGGCGGCACCCACGAATCCGGCATCCGCAGCGCGCTGTTGCGCGGCCTGAAGGACCACGCCGAGCGCGTCGGCCAGGGCAAGCGCGCCGCCAGCGTCACCTCCGAGGACGTGATGGCGGGCGCAGCCGTCATGCTCAGCGTGTTCGTGCGCGAGCCCGAATTTCAAGGCCAGACCAAGGACCGGCTCGCCACCGCCGAAGCGCAGCGCATCGTCGAGCAGGCCATCAAGGACCCGTTCGACCACTGGCTGTCCGGCAATCCTGCGCAGGCCAACAAGCTGCTGGATTTCGTCGTCGAGCGCGCCGAGGAGCGCATCCGCCGCCGGCAGGAGAAGGAGATCGCGCGCAAGACCGCGACCAAGAAGGCGCGGCTGCCGGGCAAGCTCGCCGACTGCACCGATACCGCAGCCGAAGGCTCCGAACTGTTCATCGTCGAGGGCGATTCGGCCGGCGGCAGCGCCAAGCAGGCGCGCGACCGCAAGACTCAGGCGATCCTGCCGCTGCGCGGCAAGATCCTCAACGTCGCCTCGGCCGGCAAGGACAAGCTGACGGCCAACGCGCAGCTCGCCGATCTCGTGCAGGCGGTCGGCTGCGGCACCGGAGCGCAATACCGGGAGGAGGATTTGCGCTACGCACGCATCATCCTCATGACCGACGCCGACGTCGACGGCGCCCACATCGCCTCGCTGCTGATCACCTTCTTCTACCGGCAGATGCCGCGGCTGATCGACGAGGGGCACCTCTATCTCGCGGTGCCGCCGCTCTATAAGCTCACCCACGGCAACAAGACGTTCTACGCGCGCGACGACGCCGACAGGGATCGGCTGCTGAAGTCCCAGTTCAACGCCAACGCCAAGGTCGACATCAGCCGCTTCAAGGGCCTCGGCGAGATGATGCCGGCGCAGCTCAAGGAAACCACGATGGATCCGGCCAGGCGCACGCTGCTCCGCGTGGTGCTGCTCGCCGACGATCGCGAAGGTACCGCCGATTCGGTCGAGCGGTTGATGGGTACCAAGGCGGAAGCGCGATTCGCCTTCATTTCCGATAAGGCGGAATTTGCCAGCGAGGATTTGCTGGACGTCTAGCCACCACCTTTGGGCGAAGACCGAAGCGCGGCAGGGAGTTTCACCCCTCCGCGCGGTATTATTTGTAAGATCAAGCCGTTAGATCAGGTGTGTCTGAATCGCCTCAGTGCCGCCTTTTCGGCTTACTGTGCCTGGCCTGCAACAGCATTTTAAGCGGGAAAGACTATAGTCCTCGGCATCGGGCATGGGGATTCTTTGCCTAACACCCTTTGTCGCGCGAGAGATCGCTGAACTTGAGGATTTTAGAGATGAAGAAGCTCCTTGCAGCTTTGGCCGTGGCGGCGGCGTTCACCGGATCGGCCTTTGCCGCCGACCTCCCTGCCCGTACCTACACCAAGGCGCCGGCGCCGATGGCCGCCGTCTACAACTGGACCGGTTTCTACGTCTTCGGCGGCGCCGGCGGCGGCCTCTGGGATGCGGATACGACCGTGGTCGACCGGTTGCGTGGCTGTGTCGCCGGGATTTCTCTCTGCGGCTTCAACCAGACTCAAGGTGGCAATGGGTGGTTCGGCACGGTGGGCGCCGGCTACGACTGGCAGTTCAGCGGCCGTTGGGTCGCTGGCATCTTCGGCGACGGCCAGTTCGGCAGCATCCGCGGCACCATTCAGGACCAGCAGCCGTTCTTTGCTGGGCGCGAGAACCTTCGGGATTCGTGGGCTGCGGGCATTCGCGTCGGCTATTTAGTGGCGCCGAACGTCCTGTCCTACGTGAACGCTGGTTACTCGGGCTCGAATTGGAGCGGAACCCAGATGTTTGATACGCGCACTGGGGCTCCGGTCGGCGTCCATACCGACAGCTTCAACCGCAATGGCTGGTTCATTGGTGGTGGTGTCGAGAACAATCTCGACATCTTCGGCATCACGGCCCCCGGCTGGTTCATGAAGACCGAATATCGCTCGGCCTTCTATGATACGAAACAGATCAACGAGCTCGTGAACGGCACCAACGTTCCCTTCGTCGGCTTCGCCGGAGGCACGGGTGATGCGATCACCTTCAAGCCGATGGTTCAGACCATCTCGACCTCGCTGGTCTATCGCTTCAACTGGACCGGCCCGGTGGTGGCGAAGTACTGATCCTTTCGCTTGCAAAGTTCTCTCGGAAAAGCCCCGGCGTCGCCCGGGGTTTTTTTGTTGTCCAAGGCTTTTTCGCAAGCAAGGTTTTCATACGCAAGGGCTCGTACGAGCGCTCGGCCTGCCTCATGGCTGCTTCGCGATTGCCGTCTTGAGCCGCTGATAGGCTCCGTGCAGCCGCGTCTCGATGGCTGACCAGTCCTGCTCCGTGATCGCAGCACTGCGCGCATCGCGGAAGGCCATGGCTTCCGCCCGTTCAATGCCGAACGCCATGATGTCGGGGTCGGCTTCCTGCCTGCCATAGGTCAGCGCCGCCACCGCTGCGACCGTCACGCCATAGGTCTGGGGACCGACCGACTCACGCCTGGCCTGCCACCAATCGAGCTCGCGGCCCGCAACCTCCCGCACGTCGAAAGACACCGGCGCGGCGGGTCGCAGCAGGTCGTAATAGGTCACGAGATCGGGGATCGCGGCTTCGGCCTCGTGCCGCGAATGCGTCGGCTGGAAGGTCTTGGCCGCCCGCGCCGCGGCCAGCGCGATCCTGATGCTCTGCAACGGCGAAAAGCCGAACTCGGTCCGCGACGATTCGGCGAGGTGATAGAACAACGCTGGATAATGCTTCTCGTAATAGTCGCGCCACATCGCCGTCTCCAGATGCGCCATCGCCGCCGGATCGAAGGCGCGCAGATCTGGCCGTCGCGGCCACCCGACATAGGCCGTGATGGCTGCCAGCAGGAGCATCGCTGTGAAAATGAGTTTCCGCTTCATGATCGGCTCACTGGCGTTGCAATTGACCAGAAGCTACGGTTGCAATCGGCAAAAGTTTTGAAACGAATCGACGTCTCGTCCCGACTGCTCCGCTACCGAAGCTCGCCCCTTTTCATTCGCGAGCGCCGGGATCGAAGCAGCAACTGGCCGGAACTTCGGATACGCCGCAGCGCGGGAGAAAACGATGCGTCGACTGCTTCTCATCGTCGGCTTGCTCGCGCTTGCCACCGGCCTGCTGTGGATCGGCCAGGGCACCGGCACCGTGGCCTGGCCGCGCACGAGCTTCATGATCAACCAGATCCAGTGGGCGGGATACGGCGCCGCGCTGGCCGCTGTCGGCCTGGTGCTGATCTGGCAGGCAACGCGCTAGCCGTGCGAGCCAGGGCCCGTCGGCACACGTCCTCCTGATTGCTTCGCCTACGCGGCCGCTTGGCCGCATCCGCGTTTCATGGTCAAAAGTCCGAGGGGGCCGGGTACCGGCCGCGGTCGAGTGATCCCAACAGCCGGCGCCAAAAATCACGGGAATGCAGCGATGAAAACCGAATTGTTCGATCTGAAAGGCCGAGTGGCGATCGTCACCGGCGGCAATGGCGGCATCGGGCTCGGCATCGCGCGCGGCCTCGCCGACGCCGGCGCCGATATCGCGGTCGTCGGCCGCAACGAGGAGAAATCGAAGGCGGCTGCCGCCGAGCTGGCCGGGCGCGGCGTGCGCGCGATCGCGGTCACGGCCGATGTCACGGCTAAGGAAGCGGTCGCCGGCATGGTGGACCAGGTCGCGCGCGAGCTGGGCCGCATCGACATTCTCGTCAACAACGCCGGCATCAACATCCGCAAGCCACCGCATGCGCTCGAAATCGAGGAATGGAGCAGCGTCATCGACACCAACCTCACCAGCGCTTTCCTCTGCTCCAGAGCGGTGCACCCGCTGATGAAGGCCGCCGGCGGCGGCAAGGTCATCAATATCGGCTCGATGATGTCGATCTTCGGTGCGAGCTTTGCGCCGGCCTACGCCGCCAGCAAGGGCGGCATCGTGCAGTTCACCCGTTCATGCGCCTGCGCCTGGGCGGCCGACAACATCCAGGCCAATGCGATCCTGCCGGGCTGGATCGATACCGACCTTACCAAACGTGCTCGCGTCGAGATCGGCGGCCTGCACGAGCGCGTGCTGGCACGGACCCCGGCGGCACGCTGGGGCGCCATCGACGACTTCGCGGGAATAGCCGTGTTTCTGGCCTCGAGCGCCTCCGCTTTCGTCACTGGGGCGGCGATTCCCGTGGACGGCGGCTATTCGATCATGAGCTGAGCGGCCCCCTCGCTTCAACCAGCAAACAAGAAAGCCCCGGACAACGCCGGGGCTTTCAAAGGCTCGGGAGAAATGTTCGGCTGAGCTCAGTAGTTGTGAGCTCAGTAGTCGTGAACTCAGTACTTGGCGACGACCGGGCCGCCAAAGTGATAGTTGAGTTTCACGCGCGCGATATGCTCGCGATCCTCGAATTTGACGGTGCTGGCGTTGAAGAAGAAGCCACCGGCCGGAGCCAGCGTAATCGTCGAACTGCCGAGATCGACGAAAAGGTATTCGGCGCCGATCGACCAGTTTCTGGCGAACATCCATTCGGCGCCAGCGCCGACAGTCCAGCCAAACTTCGTCCTGTCGTCGCTGCCAGTCCGGCAGGTTGTGGACGGTGCCGCCGGGCACGAATTGCCGGGAGCCAGCACTTCGGTTGCGGAATGCTTGACTTCGCCAACGGCGAGGCCGCCCGTCGCGTAGAGCAGCCAGCTTCCACCCGTCCAGCCAACCCGGCCGCGGAAGGTGCCGAGGGCATCCTGCTCCGACCGGAAATAGGCCGTATCCGTCGCCACGGAGCCCATTGGAGCGCCTGCCGCCGGATTGTTTCCGAACCGCACGAAACTATGCTGGATGAGCTGTTGCCATTGGCCGTCGGCCTCGAGACCGAAGACCCAGGCAGCCTGCTGCCAATTGTATCCGATTTGACCGCCGCCGATGACGCTGCTCGGCCGCGCACAATCCGTCGAGAGGTCGAACGGATTCGGACCGGCCAACGCCGGGAGGGCGACGCCAGCCGGTGCGCCACAGGTGGCGAAGCTGTTGCCAGCCGCGGTGAAAGGCATGGTGTAGGTGGTGCTGTTATCGCTCCACGCGCCGCCGACATTGGCGCCGATATAGAACCCGCTCCAGTTCCAGATTTCCGGCGGTGGCGCCTTGTAGGCTGGTGCCTTCGCCGCCAGGTCGGCCGCGGAGGCTGTGCCCACCCCCGCAACGCTCATTGAAATCACGAATCCGATTGCCCGCTTCCAACTCATAACAACCTCCACGGATTAAATACTGAACAACAAATAGCTGTGAAGTTGCCTGGAGTGCATCGAAAAAGGGGCTACGCCGCCCGAGCTCGACATGTTTCCCCGAAAGGGTTGTAACTATGCAACAAAACCCAAGTGAACGAGGCAACTAATTACCATCAGCGCCGAAAGCTCTTGATCTCGGACACGCTGCCGTCGCGGTACGTCAGCTCGACTGACACGAATTGAGTCGACGGCGAGAGCTTCAGATAAGGCGTCGCATTCGCCGGAATCGAATTGGGATCCTTGGGATCGCAGGGCGGCATGTTCAGGGTCTTGTCCGGTACCGTGGTGTCGATGCCGATGCGTGCCTCGCGGATCGCGCAGCGATTGGTCATCAGATGCGTGTAGTAGATCAGGAGGCCGTTGAATTCGCGGAATTGCAGCCAGCTCGTCGAGGTCATGTCGAGGATCTTGCGCTGATCGTGAATCAGCGCCGCCGTCGGATCGAACTTGATCGGGAACGGTCCCTGCATCTCGCCGGATATGTCGATGTAGCGGATTTCGATCGTCGATGCCGGCGCGTCCGCCGGCAGCTCGATCGACGGGTTGGGCAGGCGCTTGCGGGTGCGCGGGTCGAGCGTGTCCAGAAATCCGGTCTCGCGGAAGTCCCCGCTGCTCCCCATGCGCCAGGAAATGCCGAGCGTCGGATCGGCGATCGAGAACACCACCGTCCAGCCGCCATTGTGGCGCGAGAACATCGCGATCGGCGCATTGAGGGATTCGCTCGGCGGCGGCTTCTGCACTGGCGGCAGCGCCGCAACCTGCTGCGGCGGTGCCGCGGGCTTGTTCAATTGCTTGATGTCCGGTTGACCGGCTGCCTTGCCGTTCAGGAAGACGTCGTCGACCATCTGGTCGAAATAGACCGGAAACTGCTTGTGGTTGACGGTCTCGGCGAGCTCGCTGACGAGCTTTCGCGTGTGCTGCGCGACCTGCACGAGGTTCTCGCCGGGTTGCAGCAGCTCCTTGGAGAAGGTGCGCGTGAACACCGAATTGGGATTGAGATCATTGTTCGAAAGCCGGTCCAGCGCGGTCTGTCGCGGACCGGCCGAGAACACGGAAAACACGCCTTCCGGCAGTTGCGTCATCGGCGCCAGCCCGCCGCTGCCGGCCACCGCGCGCGTGCCCGCCCGCTCGAACGGATTGTTGCGACAGGCATCGAAGACCAGGATGGAGGTGCGCGCCTGCTTGTTCTGCAGGCGCTCGATGACGCGGTCCGCAAGCACCGACGCATCGCGCACCAGCTCCTCCTGCCCTTCGCCGGCCGCCGGCACGTCGGTTGGCAGCAGATAGTTCTGGCCGGCGATCTCGAAGCCGTGTCCGGCATAGAAGAAGAACGCCGTATCCCCCGGCTCGATCGCGCTGTCGAAGGCCAGCAACGCCTGGCTGAACTGCTGCCGGCTCAGGTTCTCCGCGACCATCACGTTGAAGCCGAGCTGCTTCAGCGTATCGCCCATGGTGCGGGCATCGTTGACCGCCTTCTGCAGCTTCGGCACGTTCTTGTAGTCATTGTTGCCGACGACGAGCGCGACGCGTTTATCGGCGTGCGCAGGCGCGGCCAGCATGGTCAGGCTCACCGCCAATGCACCGACCAGCCGAGCCCTGGCGGGCAGCCAATTCCTCATCCCCATCATATCCCTGCCTGGAAAAGCCTGACTCATGGTCGGCGACGCGATGTTACCGGTTCAACCGGGCAATCGATGCCGGCCGAACCACACTCTCAACACGGGTGCGGCAAAGTTAAGGGCAAAGGCCCACAGCGCCAAATTCGGACGGACGAAGCTGAGCGCGATGGCGAGCACCGAGCTCAGCATCAACAACAGGGCGGAGGCCTGTCGCCGCGCCAGATGATCGCCCTGTTCGAGATCGGGCGTGACGAAGACCAGGCGGACGCCGACCAGCGAGATCAGCAAGGTGTTTCCCGCATAGAGCCAGACGGTCGGCGCGAGACTGGCAAAACGGCCGACCAGGATGGTCGTGAACGGCACACAGGTGATGAGGAGCAGATAGAGCAGCCACCAATTGACGTATTCCCGGTTGACGTACTCTGCCTTGCTGCGAAGCTCGAGATTGGCGATCCAGCGCAGCCCCAGCACCCCGAAGCTCAGCGCGTAGGGCAGGAATTTCGGCCAGAGACCGGCAACCTGCTCGAGCAGCTCAGCGCCGTCACGGGGATGGAAGTCATCAGGCAGCCGCAGGTCCAGAACCAACAGTGTCATGGCGACGGCAAAAATACCGTCGCTCAGAGCATCGAGGCGCGCCTTCGAGAACATGTCGTTGCCCCCAAGACAATGGTCCGGAGAGCCAACCTTAAAGGTATTCGTGCTGCGCGAGAGAGCGAATTCTGAAGCCCGTCGGTGGACGGCTCCGTCGGGCGGCGCATTTGCGAGCCTCGATGCACCCTCCGCATTTGACCGGGAAGTGACAAAACAGCCCGTTATTCATGCGAAAACATTAAGGTTTTTCGGCCGATATGACCGTTCCCAGATTGACTTTGGCCATTTCGCCCCTATGTTCGCGTCAAAGCGGAATCGGATCGAACGCAATTGCGAGTAGATCAGCCGCTGGCCGGCGTCCCTCACCCGCCCCCCGAGCTTCATTAAGCGCGCCGTTTCGGGGCTCGACGCGACCGCCTTTTACCTTCGATTCCGAACGGCGGTGTCGAATAGAGGCTCAATGTCTTTTTCTCATCTCGGACTATCCGACAAGGTTCTGGCCGCTGTGGCGGCCACCGGTTACACGACCCCCACCCCCATCCAGGATCAGGCCATTCCCCACGTCCTCGCACGTCGGGACGTCCTGGGGATCGCACAGACGGGCACCGGCAAGACCGCTGCCTTCGTGCTCCCCATGCTGACGCTTCTGGAAAAGGGCCGGGCACGGGCCCGTATGCCGCGCACCCTCATCCTCGAGCCGACGCGAGAGCTCGCCGCACAGGTGAAGGAAAACTTCGACCGCTACGGCGCCGGCCAGAAACTGAACGTCGCGCTCCTGATCGGCGGCGTCTCCTTCGGCGACCAGGACTCCAAATTGACGCGCGGCGTCGATGTCCTGATCGCAACTCCAGGCCGCCTGCTCGACCATACCGAGCGCGGCGGCCTCCTGCTCACCGGCGTCGAGCTCCTGGTGATCGACGAAGCCGACCGCATGCTCGACATGGGCTTCATCCCCGACATCGAACGGATCTGCAAGCTCGTTCCCTTCACCCGGCAGACGCTGTTCTTCACCGCGACCATGCCGCCGGAAATCCGCCGCGTCACCGAGGCCTTCCTGCACAATCCGGTCCGCGTCGAAGTGTCCAAGCCCGCGACCGCCGCGGTCACCGTGACGCAATCGCACGTGCCGGCCGGCCGCGAGCCGCATCAGAAGCGCGAGGTGCTGCGCCGCCTGCTGCGCGACGCCAAGGATCTCAAGAACGCGATCATCTTCTGCAACCGCAAGCGTGAGGTCGCGGTGCTGCACAAGTCGCTGCAGAAGCACGGGTTCAGCGTCGGCGCCCTGCACGGCGACATGGACCAGCCGGCGCGCATGGCCGCGCTCGATCAATTCCGCAAAGGCGAGCTGCCGCTGCTGGTCGCATCCGACGTCGCGGCCCGCGGCCTCGACATTCCCGAGGTCAGCCACGTCTTCAATTTCGATGTGCCGCATCATCCCGACGATTACGTCCACCGGATCGGACGGACCGGCCGCGCCGGCCGGGCCGGCACGGCCGTCTCGATCGTCAGCCCCCCCGACCAGAAATCGCTCGCCGCCGTCGAGAAGCTGATCGGCCAGAACATTCCGCGCGCCGAGGGCAACTACGAAGTCGCGGCCGAGGACGAATCGGAAGCACCGCGTGCGTCGCGCTCCCGCAGGGGAGGCCGTACCAAGCCGCAACGCGAGCGTGAACCCCGACACCGCGAGCGCGAGCCCCGACGCACCAGCGCCGGCCGCCACAATGGCTCGCAGCCGCAGGCCGCGGCGCCTCGGGCCGCCACTCATGCCGAACCCCCGCGCCGTGCGCCGCGCGAAGCCGAGCAGGAGCCGGCCGATCATTCGCATCTTCCGGCCTTCCTGCTGCGACCGGTGCGCGCGCGCGTCTGACACCTGGGCGCGATCTTCACCGAGGAGTTTCGCGCTCGCCGTGAAAGTGGCCCCGACGCCACCATTCCGGGCTACACCCTGAAGACGACCGAGGTCGCCTAACGTCAAGTCGCCTAGACGAGCGCTTGCGAAATTGGAATCATATCAGCCCCCTCGTGGGAACCTCATCCTGAGGAGCATCGCGCAAGCGATGCGTCTCGAAGGATGCCCAGGGCGACGGCCGTGCAAGTGGCCATCCTTCGAGACGCAAGTCTTCGCCCTGAGGGCGAAGACTTGCTCCTCAGGATGAGGTCGGAGAGCTTGGAGACGATATGGATTTCATGGAATCGTTCGTCTAACGCCGCCGGGCCGGGCCGCGCGCGCGTGAGCTGCCGGCCTTCCAGGCCGTTTTCGCGGCCTTCCGTTTGACCGGCTTCTTGGCGTGCTTGGCGTTGGCTTTTCGCGCCTTCGATCGACCCTGCGCCGCGGCTTGTTTGGCCGGCTTGCGCTTCTTCAGCGCCGCACGCTGCGCCGCGCCGAGCGCCGCTCTCGCCCACTGGCTCAGCTCTTCGGAATCGTCGAACAGCCGCGCCGGCAATTGCCAGTAGGAGTTGACCGTCACGCTTCTCGTGCTGGTCTGATACTGGAAAGGCTTCGAGCCCTCGGCCTCGAATTGCGGAATGGTCTGCTCATCGGCCCGGAAATAAAGTCCGGCGCGCAATGCCATTGCGAAATTGACGCCGTCGACGGAAATGCCGAAGCCGGAAAACATCGGGCGGATGGTGACGGGACCGAAATCTGAGAACAGATCGGCGAGGAAGTCGCGGTCCATGCGCCCGCGCTCGCCGCTCAGACTTCCGCCGGCCGGAGCTGCACCGACTCGCCGCAGCCGCAGGCCGAGATCTGGTTCGGGTTGTTGAACACGAACTGCGCCTGCATCTTGTCGGCCTTGTAGTCCATCTCGGTGCCGAGCAGGAACAGCACAGCCTTGGGGTCGATCAGGATCTTGACGCCCTTGTCCTCGACCACCTCGTCGGTTGGGCGGATGTCGTGGGCATATTCGACCGTGTAGGACTGGCCGGCGCAGCCGCCGTTCTTGACGCCGACGCGCAGGCCGACGATCTCGGAATCGGCGCGCCTGGTCAATTCCTGAACCCGCTGCGCCGCAGCGTCGGTCAGGCGCATGACCTGCGGACGGGGCCGTTTCGGCCTGGGGGCGGATGCTTGCGGAGCTTGCGTCATGTCATTCATCTGGTCGATCCCGGCGGCAAATCAAGGCCGCCCCTCGCTTGCTTGCCCTCGTTTCCCAACGTCTCGCAGCCTCACCACATGTTGAGCACGAGGCGCGCCTCGTCGCTCATCCGCTCCGGCGACCACATCGGCTCCCAGACCACGTTGACGCTGACCACGCCGACGCCGGGGACGCTGGCCACCGCATTCTCCACCATGGTCGGCAATTCGCCGGCCGCTGGGCAGTTCGGCGTCGTCAGGGTCATCGCGACGTCGACCGAGCGGTCGTCCTTGATGTCGACCTTGTAGATCAGGCCGAGTTCATAGATGTCGGCCGGAATCTCCGGATCGAACACCGTCTTCAGCGCGGCGATGATCTCGGTCGTCAGCCGCTCGGTCTCTTCTGGCGGCAGCGCCGACTGGGTCTCCATGGGGCTGGTCTTGACTTCGGCCGTATCGGTCATGCGAACAGTTCCCGTGCCTTGATCAGCGCCTGCGCCAGATGGTCGACTTCGTCCCGCGTATTATACATGCCGAAGGAGGCCCGGCAGGTCGCGGTGACGTTGAATCGCTCTAGCAGCGGCATTACGCAGTGCGTGCCGGCGCGCACCGCGATGCCCTGCCGGTCGATTACGGTCGCGACGTCGTGGGGATGGGCGCCCTTCATCTCGAACGAGATGATCGGTCCCTTGCCTTTCGCGGAGCCGATCACGCGCAGCGAGTTGATCTCGCGCAGGCGATCCTCGGCATAGGTCAGAAGATCGTGCTCATGGGCGGCAATCCGCGCCTTGCCGATCGAATTGACATAGTCGATGGCCGCGCCGAGCCCGATCGCCTGCACGATCGGCGGCGTGCCGGCCTCGAACTTGTGCGGCGGATCGCCGTAGGTGATCCAGTCCTGCGCCACCTCGCGGATCATCTCGCCGCCGCCATTATAGGGGCGCATTGCCACCAGGTGCTCGTGCTTGGCGTAGAGCACGCCGATCCCGGTCGGGCCGTACAGCTTGTGGCCGGTAAAAGCGTAGAAATCGCAATCGATGTCCTGGACGTCGGCGTCGAGATGCACCGCGCCCTGCGCGCCGTCGACCAGCACCTTGATGCCGCGGGCGTGCGCAATCCGGACGACCTCCTTGACCGGCACGGGCGTGCCGAGCGCGTTCGACATCTGCGTGATCGCGACCAGCTTCGTGCGCGGCGAAAGCAGCTTTTCGAATTCCTCGATCAGGAAATTGCCTTCATCGTCGACCGGCGCCCATTTGATCACCGCGCCGTGGCGCTCCCTGAGGAAATGCCAGGGCACGATGTTGGAGTGATGCTCCATGATCGAGATCACGATCTCGTCGCCGGCCTTGATGTTCGGCTCGCCCCAGGATGACGCCACGAGGTTGATCGCCTCGGTGACGTTGCGGGTGAAGACGATCTCCTCGCTGCGTCGCGCGTTGAGGAATTTCGCCACCTTGGCGCGGGCGCCTTCATAGGCCTCGGTCGCCGCGTTGGCGAGATAATGCAGACCCCGGTGCACATTGGCATATTCGGTCGTATAGGCCTGCATCAGGCGGTCGAGCACCGCCTTCGGCTTCTGGGCCGACGCGGCGTTGTCGAAATAGACCAGCGGCTTGCCATAGACCTGCATCGCGAGCGCGGGGAAATCCTCGCGCACGCGCGCCACGTCATAGGAGCCATTCGCGACGGCCGGATGCTCACTCATACACGCGCCTCCAGCCAGTTTTCCGCGGCGGCCATCACGGCCTCGCGCAGCCCGTCGTCGGCGATCGCCTCGATCGCTTCGCCGACGAACGCCTGGATCAGCAGCGCCTGCGCCGCCTTCTCGGGCAGGCCCCGCGCCCGCAAATAGAATAAGAGATCGTCATCGAGCGCGCCCGATGTCGCGCCGTGGCCGCAGCTGACGTCGTCGGCGAAGATCTCCAGCTCCGGCTTGTTGTCGGCCTCGGCCTCGTCGGACAGCAGAAGCGCGCGGGTCATCATCTTGCCGTCGGTCTTCTGCGCGTCCGGACGCACGATGATGCGACCCTGGAACACCGAATGGGCGCGATCGTCGACCACCGCGCGGAACACTTCCCGGCTCGTGCAGTTCGGCACCGCGTGATCAACCACCAGCGTGGTGTCGCCGTGCTGCGTTCCCTTGAGCAGGTTGACGCCGTTGACAGCCAGCTCGGAGCCCTGGCCGGCGAGCGTGATGAAGCCTTGCAGGCGGCTTACCGCTCCGCCACTGGTCATGTTGACCAGGTTGAGCTTCGCCTTGGCGCCGACCGATAAGATCTGCGACGTGATGTTGATGGCGTCATCGGCATCGGCGACCAGCCGGACCTGGGACAGCTCAGCCCCGTCGCCGACGGTGATGACGAGCGCGTCATTGGCCTGATAGGCCCTGGCGCCGTCGGCTGCGACGAAGCTTTCGACCAGGGTGGCGCGTGCGCCCTTGCCCACTGTGAACTGTGAGCGGGTGAAACTGGATGCCGACCCGGCGGTCGCGACATGGACGATGTGCAGCGGACGGGCGAGCGCCGCGCCGTCGGCAATGCCGACGACGACGCCATCGGTGGCCATCGCCGCATTGAGCGAGATCATCGCATCTGTGGCGCTTACGGTCAGCAGGTCGGCGGCAGCCTGGCTGCCGGCGTCTTCAAGCACCTCGCGCAGGGCCTGGACACTTACGCCCGCCTCCAGCCCGGCAAGGTCGGAAAATTCGGGCACGAAGATGCCGTCCACCAGCACGAGCCTGGCCGCGTCCCTGATCGCAAGCCGCGCCAGCGCCGCCTTCGCCCGCGCCAGCGCCGTTGTGTCCGGCCGCGGCGCCAACCCCTTGACCTCGCGCATCAGCGCGCGCAGGTCGGTGTATTTCCATTCCTCAATCCGCCGATGCGGCAGGCCGGCGCGCTCAAAGGCCTCAAAGGCCTGCTGCCTGGTATCGGCGACCTTGCCCTTGCCGGGCAGCCGGTCGCGCGCCGCTGCAAACAGATTGCTCACCGCACGTCCGGTCTCGGTTCTTGCCAAAGCAACGTTCATCACAAAACCCGCATTCGTCAGGCGGCATCCTCGAACTGCGCATAGCCGGACGCTTCCAGCGCCAGCGCCAGCTCCTTGTCCCCGCTCTTCACGACCCGCCCCCGCGACATCACATGGACGAAGTCGGGTACGATGTAGTTCAGAAGCCGCTGGTAGTGGGTGATGACGACCATCGCCCGCTCCGGCGAGCGCAGTGCATTGACGCCGTCGGCGGCGATCCGCAGCGCATCGATGTCGAGGCCCGAGTCCATCTCGTCGAGGATGCACAGGCTCGGCTCGAACAGCGCCATCTGCAAGATCTCGTTGCGCTTCTTCTCACCGCCGGAAAAGCCGACATTGACGCCGCGCTTGAGCATGTCCTGCGGGATGTTCAGCGATTTTGCCACCTCGCGCACCTTCCTGAGGAAGTCCGGTGTCGAGAACTCGCTCTCGCCACGCGCCTTGCGCTGTGCGTTCAGCGCCGTGCGCAGGAAGTTCATGGTGGCGACGCCGGCGATTTCGACAGGGTACTGGAACGCCAGGAACACGCCCTTGGCGGCGCGCTCGTCCGGTGCCATCGCCAGCAGGTCCTCGCCCTTGAACAGGATTTCGCCGCCGGTCACTTCATAGCCCGGCTTGCCGGCGATGACGTGAGAAAGCGTCGACTTGCCGGAGCCGTTCGGCCCCATGATCGCGTGAACCTCGCCCTGGTTCACTGTAAGAGTCAGGCCGTGGAGGATCTCCCGATCCTCGACACGAACCTGCAGGTCTTTCACTTCGAGTAATGCCATCATCTTCTTCCGTTGGCCGCCGGGCGGCCCCGCTCTTGAGTTAGCCGACCGAGCCTTCCAGCGAGATCGAGATCAGCTTCTGCGCCTCGACCGCGAACTCCATCGGCAGTTGCTGCAGCACATCTTTCACAAAACCGTTGACGACGAGGCCGACCGCCTCCTCCTGGGAGAGGCCGCGCTGGACGCAGTAGAACAGCACGTCCTCGGAGATTTTCGAGGTCGTCGCCTCGTGCTCGAAGGTCGCCGACGCGTTCTTCGCCTCGATATAGGGCACGGTGTGCGCGCCGCATTTGTCGCCGATCAGGAGCGAGTCGCAGGCGGTGAAGTTGCGCGCGCCGGTGGCCTTGCGATGCGCGGTGACGAGCCCGCGATAGGTGTTCTGCGATCTGCCCGCCGCGATGCCCTTCGAGATGATCCGGCTGGTGGTGTTCTTGCCGAGATGCAGCATCTTGGTGCCGCTGTCGACCTGCTGGAAACCGTTCGAGATCGCGATCGAGTAGAACTCGCCGCGGGAATTGTCGCCGCGCAGGATGCAGCTCGGGTATTTCCAGGTGATCGCCGATCCCGTCTCGACCTGGGTCCAGGAGATCTTGGAATTCCGGCCGCGACAGTCACCGCGCTTGGTGACGAAATTGTAGATGCCACCCTTGCCTTCCGAATTGCCGGGGTACCAGTTCTGCACCGTCGAATACTTGATCTCGGCGTCGTCGAGCGCGACCAGCTCGACCACGGCGGCATGAAGCTGGTTCTCGTCGCGCTGCGGCGCGGTGCAGCCCTCGAGATAGCTGACATAGGAGCCCTTGTCGGCAATGATCAGCGTGCGCTCGAACTGGCCGGTGTTGCGCTCGTTGATGCGGAAATAGGTCGACAATTCCATCGGGCAGCGCACGCCCTCCGGCACGTAGACGAACGAGCCGTCCGAAAATACCGCCGAGTTCAGGGTGGCGAAGAAATTGTCCGAGGTCGGCACCACCGAGCCGAGATACTTCTTCACCAGCTCCGGATGCTCGCGGATTGCCTCCGAGATCGGCATGAAGATCACGCCAGCCTTCTTCAATTCGGCCTTGAAGGTGGTCGCGACCGACACCGAATCGAACACCGCGTCGACCGCGATCCGGCTGCGCTCGGGCGCAGCCTCCCCGTCCGGCGACACCACGCCTTCCAGCACGGCGACCTCGCGCAGGGGAATGCCGAGCTTCTCGTAGGTCTTCAGGATTTCCGGATCGATCTCGTCGAGGGACGCAACCTGCTTCTTCGGCTTCGGCGCGGCGTAATAATAGAGGTCCTGGTAGTCGATCTTCGGGTAGTCGACGCGCGCCCAGGTCGGCTCGGTCATGGTGAGCCAGCGGCGGAAGGCCTCGAGCCTCCACTCCAGCATCCAGGCAGGTTCGTTCTTTTTCGCCGAGATGAAGCGGACGGTGTCCTCGGACAGGCCCTTCGGGGCCTTGTCGGATTCGATCAGCGTCTCGAATCCATAACGATATTGATCGACGTCGATCCGGCGCACCCGGTCGACCGTCTCCTGTACGGCTGGCATTCCATCCTCCGCTCGCGGTTTCAAGGACCGCGGTGGATTGTTCCGGGCGACTATTACAGGCTTTCCCGGAGGAAATCACCTGCTTAGAACAGTTCAAGCACTGTTTCGTCGCTCCCCCTTAATTAGGTGAGCGACCAGCTTTCGCCAAGCCTCCAGACAACGATCGATGTCTGTCTCCGACGTAAGCCAGCCCAGACTGAGCCGCACGGCGCCCTGGGCGAGTTCCGGGCCATGGCCCATGGCCTGAAGGACGTGGGACGGCTGCACCTTGCCGGAGGAGCAGGCGGAGCCCGAGGACACGGCCACCCCTTCGAGATCGAAGCCGATCACGGCGGTTTCGGCCCGCAACCCGGGAACGGTGAACAGGGTGGTATTCGGCAGCCGGGCAACATCGTCGGAAAATACCATGACACCGGGCGTTTCCTTCAATCCATTCTCCAGCCGGCTCCGCAGGGCCGCCATACACGCGGCATCAGCCTCGACGGCGCGCATCGCCGCGCCGACTGCCGCCCCAAAGCCGGCGATCCCGGTAATGTTCTCGGTCCCGGCCCGCCGGCCGCGCTCCTGACCGCCGCCCCGCAACAGCGGTTCGACAGTCTCGATATCTTCGGCCAGGACCAGCGCGCCGATCCCCTTGGGGCCGCCGATCTTGTGTCCTGAAACGGCAACAAGATCGGCTTTTATCGCATTGATATCAAACGGCATTTTTCCAAACGACTGGACCGCGTCGACATGCAGGAGGCCTCCAGCCTGGTGGACGAGCTCGGCGGCCTCGGCCAACGGCTGCAAGGCTCCGGTCTCGTTATTGGCGGCCATGATCGATACCAGGGCGGGCGGACCTGCGGCGAGCAGGTCACGGAGGTGGTCGAGGTCCACGACGCCCGAAGGCGTGACCCTGATCCGGCCGATCGCCGCCACCGAGAACCGGCCGCCCGCAAGCGCCGAGACATGCTCGATCGCCGAGACCAGCAGCCGCTCGACCGGCCGTCCGCCGGCACGATGCACGCCGGGCACGAGCGCCAGCGCGTTGGCCTCGGTTCCGCCCGAGGTGAAGACGACATTGCGCGCGAGAGCGCCCATTGCCGCGGCGACGGTGCTGCGCGCATCCTCGAGCAGCCGGCGGGCGCGGCGGCCTTCGGCGTGGACCGAGGATGGATTGCCCGGAATCTCCCACGCCGCCGCCATCGCCGCCCGGGCTTCGGGACGCAGCGGCGTGGTCGCGTTCCAGTCGAGATAGATCCGGTCACTCATCGCGTAATATGTTACCCTGGCCTGTTGGCGGCGCGAGAGCGGCCATCGGACCTGACGCGCCCCCTCGCTGCGCAACTGGCGATGCTTGTGCCGACCGCCAAGTGGCAATCGTAACACCTTGAAGCCATTGCCGGATGTTCAAGATGCTTGCTTTTTGCCCCGCCGCCCATGTTAGAACCCGCGGCGAGTTCACCAAGCGGCGTTTGCGCCTCGCGGCAATCCCCATCCATGCGCCACTTTGTCATCTTGTCCGCCGAGGACCGATGAAGCCAGCACCAACCACCTGGTTGATGTCCAAGAGAGGCCGCAACGGGGCAACGCGTCAAGGCAAGCGCCGGGAAGACATGCCAGAGAGCAGCCTAGGAATCACTGATGCCTGAAGTCATTTTCACCGGCCCGGCGGGCCGTCTCGAGGGCCGCTATCATCCCGCAAAGCAGAAGAACGCGCCGATCGCGATGATCCTGCATCCGCATCCGCAGTTCCACGGCACGATGAATCACCAGATCGTCTATCAGTGCTACTACGCCTTCGCCCACCGCGGATTCTCGGTGCTGCGCTTCAATTTCCGCGGCGTCGGCCGCAGCCAGGGCTCGTTCGACCACGGCACCGGCGAATTGTCGGACGCCGCCTCCGCGCTCGACTGGGCGCAGACCATCAATCCGGAAGCGCGCGCCTGCTGGGTCGCCGGCTTCTCGTTCGGTGCCTGGATCGGCATGCAGCTCCTGATGCGGCGGCCCGAGGTCGAAGGCTTCATCTCGATCGCGCCGCCCGCCAATCTCTACGACTTCTCCTTCCTCGCGCCCTGCCCCTCCTCGGGCCTGATCGTGCATGGCGAAAAGGATGCGGTGGTGCCGCCGAAGGACGTCAACACGCTGGTCGAGAAATTGAAGACGCAGAAGGGCATCGTGATCGACCAGCAGGTCATCCCCGGTGCGAATCATTTCTTCGACGGCAAGCTCGAGCCGCTGATGGAGACGATCACCGCCTATCTCGACATGCGGCTCGCCAACGTGCGCTGAGCCGCATGATCCGGAAAAGTGGGGACCGGTTTTCCGATCAGATCATGCGCAAGAAGTAGAGAATCATGGGCTCGTTCGTCGCACTGCTGCGGGCCGTCAATGTCGGCGGCACCGGCAAGTTGCCGATGAGCGACCTCAAGGCGATCTGCGAGGAGATCGGCTTCAGTGACGTGCGAACCTACATCGCCAGCGGCAACGTGGTGTTCAAGAGCCGCAAGTCCGAAGCCGCGATCAAGGCCGCGCTGGAAAAGGCGCTCGCGTCCTATGCAGGCAAGCCGGTCGGCGTGCTGGTCCGCAGCGCCGCCGAGATGGCGCAGGTTTCGGCCGACAATCCGTTTCCGAAGCTCGCCCCCAATCGCACCATAGCCGTCTTCCTCGACCACGCGCCGCCGGCGGATGCGCTCTCCGCCGTCCGCGGCCGGAAGGACGAGCAGATCCGCCTCGGCAAGCGCGAGCTCTACATCCACTATGGCGAGGGCATGGCCAAGTCGAAACTGATCGTTCCCGCCGCCAAGGCCGGCACCGCGCGCAACATGAACACGGTGGCGGTGCTGGCGAAGATGGCGGCCGAAGCCTGACCGCCTACGCCGCCGCCCTCGCCTGCAGCCGCGACAGATAGGAGCCGCGACGTTCCAGGAAATCGCGCAAGAGGGCCGGATAGTCGGCACCGACCGCCGAGCGCACCGACGACCGCGCCGCCAGCGCCTCGCGCCAGCGCGCAAGCTTCGGCTTGCCGGCCAGGATCCCGAAGTCGCCGATCGTATCGAATACGTCGAAATAGCGGAACACGGGGCCGAACACCGCATCCACCAGCGAAAAGCCGGCACCGTCGAACCAGGGCGCGGCCATGCTCCGCGCCTCCAGCCGGGCAAAGCGCGCTTCGAGCTGCGCGGCCTTAGCCTTGAAGACAGCCTCGTCGGGCGCCGCGTAGAGCCCGGCGATGTCATTGAGGACGGCCGAGCCGAACTCGATCCAGGCGCGATGCTCGGCGCGGCGCAGCGCGTCCGCCGGATGCAGCGGCTTGTCCCGCGTCTCCTCCAGATATTCCAGGATGACCGCCGATTCGAACACCGCGGTATCGCCGACCAGCAGCACCGGGGTCTTGCCAAGCGGCGACAGCCTCACGAACCAGTCGGGCTTGTGGGCGAGGTCGATGTCGATGCGCTCGAAGCTCGCGCCCTTCTCGGTGAGCGCGATCACCGCGCGTTGCACATAGGGACAGAGCTTGTGACTGACCAGCTTGAGGCATTCGCCCATGGCGCACCGTCGGGTTCATGCAGTTGCATCAAGTTAAATGCACTTGCATGAAACTGTCAAGGCCGCGCGATCAGCCCCCCGGTCATCGGCATCGGCACCCCGGTCGTGGCGGGGTAGCTGAGCGGCAGGCCCTTGAGGCCGCGCGCGGCGAGGAAACCGAAGGCCTGGGCCTCGATCGCATCCGCCGACCAGCCGAGCGACGCGGCCGCCTCGACATGCGACGGTTCGAGCCGCTCGCGCAGCATCCGCATCATGGTGTGGTTGCGGGCGCCGCCGCCGGCCACGATCCAGCTCCTCGGCGCCTTCGGCAGCAGCGGCACGATCCGTGCGATCGACGCCGCGGTGAACGCGGTCAGGGTCGCCGCGCCGTCGGCAGGCGACACGTCATCGAGCTTGAGCTGCGCGAAATCGTTGCGGTCGAGCGATTTCGGCGGCGGCAGCGCAAAGAACGGCAGTGCGAGCCCGCGGGCGATCCATGCTTCATCGACGCTGCCCTGCGCCGCGAGCCGTCCCTCGCAGTCGAAGGACTGGTGCAGGACGCGGAACATGTAGTCGTCCAGCAGCGCGTTGCCAGGACCGGTGTCGCAGGCGATCAGCACGTCGGTGCCGTCGATATAGGTGATGTTGGAGACGCCGCCGATGTTGACCACGACGATCGGCCCCTCGCGCTCGAGCGACTGCGCCAGCGCGCGATGATAGACCGGGACGAAGGGCGCGCCCTGCCCGCCGGCCGCGACGTCGGCGGCACGGAAGTCGTGCATGACGGGAATGTGGATCGCCTTCGCGAGCGCCGCGGCATCGCCGATCTGCACCGTCAGCCGTCGCTCGGGGCGATGCAGCACGGTCTGGCCATGGAAGCCGACGATGTCGACGTCCTCGCTCCTGATGCCATTATGCGCGGCGAAGGCGGCCACCGCTTCCGCGTGCGCGAGCGTGACCGCGCGCTCGGCCTCCGCCAGCGCGCCGGGCCTCGCCTCGCGCTCGCCGAGATAGACGGCCTCCGCCAGCGCCCGGCGCAGCAGGCTGCGCTCCTTGTCGTTATAGGGCCGATAGCCGGTCGGTCCGAACGCCTGGATCCGTTTGCCATCGGTCTCGACCAAGGCGACATCGACCCCGTCGAGCGAGGTGCCGCTCATCAGACCGATCGTCGTCAACATCATCGCGATATGCCCTCGGAACGCTCAATCCGGGGAAGCGCGGTCCCGCTTCGGTTCCAATCAGCTTGTGCCAGGCCGCCGCATCTTATAATGCCACAGCGCACATGGAAGCGGCAGCCTTCTGCTACGGGTTCCCGCAATTTGTTGCAACTACCGTAAAACATCGATGACAAGGCTCGCCGTCAAATGACCGCCTTTAAGTCAGATTTTCTGAATGTGCTGCAAGAGCGCGGCTTCATTCACCAATGCTCCGATTTCGAGGGCCTCGACGCGCTGGCGGCCAAGGGTCAGGCGATCGCCTATGTCGGCTACGACTGTACCGCGCCATCGCTGCATATCGGCAACTTCCTGACCATGATGATGCTTTACTGGCTGCAGCAGAGCGGCAACAAGCCGATCACCCTGATGGGCGGCGGCACCACCATGGTCGGCGATCCTTCCGGCAAGGACGAGACGCGGGCGCTGCGCTCGATCGAGGAGATCGAAGCCAACAAGGCCAGCATTCGCGGCGTGTTCGCCAAGGTGCTGCGCTTCGGCGACGGCGCCAGCGACGCCATCATGCTCGACAACGCGGAATGGCTGACCAAATTGAACTGGATCGAGATGCTGCGCGACATCGGCCGGCACTTCTCGGTCAACCGCATGCTGACGATGGATTCGGTCAGGCTCCGGCTCGAGCGCGAGCAGGAGATGAGCTTCATCGAGTTCAACTACATGGTCTGCCAGGCCTACGACTTCGTCGAGCTGGCGCGGCGCACCGGATGCCGGCTGCAGATGGGCGGCTCGGACCAATGGGGCAACATCGTCAACGGCGTCGAGCTCGGCCGCCGCATGGGCACACAGCAATTGTTCGCGCTGACCACGCCGCTTCTGACCACTTCCTCCGGCGCCAAGATGGGCAAGACCGCGCAGGGCGCGATCTGGCTCAATGCCGACCAGTGCAGCCCCTACGAGTTCTGGCAATACTGGCGCAACACCGAGGACGCCGACGTCGCGCGATTCCTGAAGCTGTTCACGATCCTGCCGACGGCCGAGATCGACGAGCTCGCAGCGCTCCAAGGCGCCGAGATCAACGAGGCCAAGAAGGCGCTCGCCGATGCCGCGACCACGCTGCTGCATGGCGCGGATGCGGCACGACAAGCGGCGGAAACCGCGCGCAAGACCTTCGAGGAAGGCGCGATCGCGGAGAACCTGCCGACGGTCGAAACCTCCGATGCCGAGCTCGAGGGCGGCGTCGGCGTGCTGACGGCTTTCGTCAAGGCAGGACTCGTCGCCTCCAACGGCGAGGCGCGGCGCCAGATCAAGGGCGGCGGCCTGCGGGTCAACGACGTTCCCGTGACCGACGACAAGATGACGTTGACGCCAGCCGACCTGACGGACGCCGGCGTGATCAAATTGTCGCTGGGCAGGAAGCGGCACGTCCTGCTCAAGCCTGCATAGCCGTATTCGCCGGGCGCGCTTGCGCTTTGCAGCGAAAGCGCGCTCCCTCCTCCCATGGATCAGACGACCCTGCGGAAGGAAGCCGCCGCTGCGCCGCGGACGGATACGGAGCGCACCGCGCTCTTCGTGCTCGCCTTGTGCTTTGCGCTGTCGGTGCTCGGCCGCGGCTTGAGCGAAACCTTCACGGTCTTCCTCAAGCCGATCTCGCAGGATTTTGGCTGGGACCGCGCGGAGGTGGTCTCGGTCTATTCGCTGGCCTGGCTCGCCAGCGGCCTTACCGCGCCACTGGTCGGCCGCGTCTTCGACCGATCGGGTCCGCGCGCGGTCTATTCGTCCGGGATTTTCCTGCTGGGCGCGGCGTTCCTGATCGCCTGCTATGCCGAGAGGCTCTGGCAATTCCAGCTCTCGATCGGTCTCTGTGTCGGTTTCGGTGCCGCGCTGATCGGCAACGTTCCCAATTCCATCCTGCTCGGGCGCTGGTTCGGGCCGCGGCTGCCGACCGCGATGGCCGTGGTCTATTCGGCGATGGGCGGGGGCGTCCTGTTATTGTTGCCAGCCTCGCAGCTCCTGATCGACCGTGTCGGCTGGCGCGGCACCTACCTGCTGTTCGGTGTCGCCGTGAGCGCGCTGCTGTTGCCGGTGTTGTTGCTGCCATGGCGCCGTTTCGGCGCCGGCGCGCCGCATGTCGTGAAGAAGGTCGACGACGAGGTCGTCGATCAGGGCTGGACGCTCATGAGCGCTGTGCGCCACCACGCCTTCTGGGCGCTGTTCTCGACCTTCTTCTTCACCGCGGTCGCCATGTACGCGCTGTCGGCCCAGATCGTGGCCTACCTGATCGATGCCGGTTTCCCGCCGCTGCAGGCCGCGACCGCCTGGGGCTTTTCCGGCGTCGTGCTGCTGTTCGGCATGCTCGGCGTCTCGGCGCTGGACGGTCTGATCGGCAGGCGGCCCTCGATCCTGATCAGCTACACGATCTCGATCGTCGGCATCGTGCTGCTGTGGCTGATCCAGTTCTATCCGAGCTACTGGCTCCTGACCGGCTTCGTCGTCACCTTCGGCAGCATGATCGGCTCGCGCGGCCCCCTGATCAGCGCCACCGCGATCAAGATCTTCCGTGGCGAGCGCCTCGGTACCATCTTCGGCACGATCTCGATCGGCAGCGGGCTCGGATCGGCGCTGGGCTCATGGAGCGGTGGCCTGCTGCACGACTTCACCCACAGCTACCATCCGCTGATCGTGTTCTCGCTGATCAATGTCGTGCTCGGAATGCTGCCGTTCCTGGTGGTGCCGGCGCTGCGGCGCTGAGCGCCGTGTGGGAACGACCTAGCAATATAGACGCGGATGATTCCATGCAGACCTCAATGTGGTGCGCGGCATCTTGCGGCAGGCAGAAGAGCGGAATGCTCTGAAACCCGTTTCAGTGATGGGCCCTTCAACGAACTTGAATACCAACAGGAAAAAGGAAGATTGCAGCTTCCGGAATTCAGCAGAGTTTTCGCCGATCTAAGTAACCGTCAAAGACAGGACCATCGATGAGACGACGTCTGCTGAAGCGGCGAAGCACAAAATCGTAGGTCGTCGTAGTATCGCCGCCTATTGGAGTGGGTGACGGGCCACAGCATCACAGCACCAAGGCGAAGCAATGGTACCCATCTTCATCGGCCCTGGCGCGCCAGTTACATTTGCGCTGCGGCCGCCACGTGCCGCCGTTCTTCGCCTAAGGGGATGGCCTTCCCCTCACGCAGCCTTCCTTCGGCTCGGCCGGATCAACACTTCCGCAGAGATCCCAAGCCGTTCGTGCAGTCGGCGGATCATCGTGATTGACAGTCCGCGCTTTCGATTGAGAACCTCGGCGATCCACACGTGCCGATGATCTCTTCCAGGTCCCTCCGCGTGAGCCCTTGCTGCTCCATGCGGAACTTGATGGCCTCGACCGGGTCGGGCGGGTCCATCGGATAGTGCTCAACCTCGTACGCATCGATCAGGGTCGCGAGCACGTCCAGCCGATCACCCTCCGGCGTACCCGCCTTCGTGCCCCAGAGCCGCTCGACCTCCTTGAGTGCGGCCTCGTAATCGCGCGTCGTCCGGATCGGCTTTATCTCAGTCGCCGCCATGTCGAACCTCTCTTACATCGATCTTGTCGTAGTCTCGGTGCGTGCCGATCCATTCGATCCACACGATGTTCTTCTCCAAATCGACGGCGACGACCAGCCGATAGTCGTTCCCCTTAATGTTGAACACGATCCGGTCCGCCGAGACGATGCTGGCACTAGCATAGCTGCGCTTTACATCAGCCGTGGTCGACCACTGCGCCTTTTTGACTTCATCAAACCAGGCATCCAAGGCTGCCTTCAGCGCGGCATGGTCCTTGTGCCCTCTTCGAAACTCGA